>URZD01000168.1 GCA_900552305.1 uncultured Eubacteriales bacterium | reverse complement strand
GCGGGATATAGTACCCGCGCCCCCGCCGGCAAACACGCCCTCGCGCGTGGTTCTGCCGTCCTCGCCGTCCGTCACTATACAGCCGCGCCTGTTTGTTTCAAGGCCCTCGGTCGTACTCCTTATAAGCGGATTCGGCGATGTTCCGATCGACATTATAACGCTGTCAACGTCAAGCGTATATTCCGAGCCTTCAACCGGCGACGGACTTCTTCTGCCCGACTCGTCCGGCTCGCCAAGCTCCATTTTTATACATTTCATACCTGTTACAAAGTTTTCGTCATTGCCCAATATCTCGACAGGATTGTTAAGGGTGAGGAATATGATTCCTTCCTCCTCCGCGTGCTCAACCTCCTCGCGGCGCGCGGGCATCTCGTCCATAGAGCGGCGATATACTATGTATACCTTCTCCGCACCGAGACGCTTTGCGCATCTTGCGGCGTCCATTGCCACGTTTCCGCCGCCGACAACCGCCACGCTGCGCGAGTGCAGTATCGGCGTTGAGGAATCCTCTTTGTACGCCTTCATAAGATTTATTCTTGTCAGAAATTCGTTTGCGGAGTACACACCGTTATAGTTTTCGCCCGGTATGCCCATAAACCTCGGCAATCCCGCGCCCGAGCCGATGAACACCGCCTCGTAGCCCATGTCAAAAAGCTCGTCAACCGTCATTGTCTTGCCTATAACCGCGTTTGTCAGTACCTCAACGCCGAGCGCCTTGAGGTTTTCGATTTCGCGCCGTACTATCTCTTTAGGCAAACGGAACTCCGGTATTCCGTAAACCAAAACACCGCCCGCAACGTGGAGCGCCTCGAACACGGTAACCTTGTAGCCCATTTTTGCAAGGTCGCCCGCGCAGGTCAGTCCCGACGGCCCCGCGCCGATTACCGCCGCCTTATGTCCGTTCGGCTTGGGAACGCTCATGCTTTCCTTAGCGTTTTTCATGTGCCGGTCCGCGACAAAGCGTTCAAGTCTGCCTATGCCGACAGGCTCGCCCTTGACGCCGCGCACGCACTTTGACTCGCACTGAGTTTCCTGCGGGCAGACCCTGCCGCAGACCGCGGGCAGCGAGCTGGAACGGTGTATTATCTCATACGCTGCTTCAAAATCTCCCGCCGCAACCTTTGCGACAAATGCGGGAATGTCAATCTGTACCGGACAGCCGGTAACGCACGGCTTATGCTTGCAGTTTAAACACCGCGTTGCCTCGTCAATCGCCTGTTCCTCTGTATAGCCGAGCGCAACCTCGTCAAAATTTTTGTTTCTTATATCCGGCTCCTGCACCGGCATCTCGTTCTTTTTAAGCGACATATTCGGCATTACGCATTGACCCCCTTATATAAATTGCAGACTTCCTCGTGCTGTTTTCTTTCAAACGGCTTGTATACGGACGAGCGCCGTATCGCCTCGTCAAAATCGACCAAGTGACCGTCAAAATCGGGACCGTCAACGCAGGCGAACTTCATCTCGCCGCCGACCGAAAGGCGGCAGCCGCCGCACATACCCGTTCCGTCAATCATTATCGGATTCATGCTGACAACCGTTTTGATTCCGTACTTCTTTGTCAGCAGACAGACAAACTTCATCATCACAAGCGGACCGATTGCGATTACCTCGTCATATTCCTCGCCGCCTTCGATAAGCTTTTTCAGTGCGTCGGTCACAAGACCTTTCTCGCCGTAGGAGCCGTCATCCGTCATCATGACATATTTGTCGCTGACCGATTTGAACTCGTCCTCCAGTATCACAAGGTCACGGTTCCTGAAACCGACAATGCTGTGTACCTCCGCGCCGCTCTCTTTCAGAGCCTTTGCTGTGGGGTACGCAATCGCGCAGCCTACGCCGCCGCCGATTACGGCTACCTTTTTAAAGCCTTCGGTATGCGACGCAACGCCCAGCGGACCGACAAAATCGTGAATAAATTCGCCTTCTTCAAGGCGGTTCAGCTTTTCGGTTGTCGCGCCGACAATCTGGAATATAATCGTGATTGTTCCGCCGTCTCTGTCATAGTCAGCGATGGTGAGCGGTATGCGCTCGCCGCTGTCGTCAACTCTCAATATAATAAACTGCCCCGCCTTTGCCTTTTTTGCAATCAAAGGCGCTTCAACCTCCATAAGCGTCACGGTGGGGTTCAGTGATTTTTTTCTTTTTATACGAAACATCAAATCTCCTCCAAATACTATCGTTATTTTTTCATAATAACACATACGCGGCAAAAAGTCAAATTTTTTGTCCGCGTAGGTTCTCCCTTTCGTATGGCTTTACCCGCGGTCAAACGCAACTTTGACGTCTGTTATTTGATATATCCCGCTTAACCTATGCTAATGCTGTGGTTTATCTCAAAACATTCGCTCGGTTTCAGCCTGCGGATAAAAGGCTTGACGCTTATATCCGCCGCCGTTTCGTTTTCCTCCGCCATGCCGCACCACGGCTCTATACATACAAAGTCAGCGCCCTTACGCGACCATATAAAAAGATTGTCAAAGCCTTCAAAATCAACGCTTACAAAGGTTTCGGCATTTTTATTTTTCAGCGTCACGCGGTTGCTCTTAACCTCCTCGAAAACAACCGTTTTGTCACCCTCGAACATCGCGTCGCAAAGCCGCAGAACGCTGCCGCTGCCGTCCTCGCCGAATCCGTCAAGGTCGTATGAGTGACCCTCGAAATAATACGGCTTTTCTTCCCTGTCCTCAAAATGTATCTCATATCCGCATAGTCCGCCCTCGCATATGTAGCCCTCGTGCGAGCCGATTGAGAAAAACATATCGCCGCCGCCCGCGTTTGTAACCGTATATGTAATCTTGATAGCCTTACCGACCAATCTGTAGCCGATTTTCAGTACAAAGTCATAGGGATACTGCTTTCTTGTTTCGCTGTCCGAAACAAGTGAAAATATTGCATGATTGTCATCATGTTCCTCCGCATTGAATATGCGGTCCATAGCAAAGCCGTGCGACCGAATCGCATACTCCGTGCCGTCTACAATTATTTTGTCCGCCGCAAGATGCCCGCTTATCGGAAACAAAACCGGCGCCTGGCGATTCCATGTTTCGGGATTCCTTTGGTGCAGATACTCCCGCCCCGCAGTATCGCGAATACTTGTCATCTCCGCTCCGCAGCTTGAAATTTCGACCTTTAAATACTCATTTTTTAAGGTTATGCTTTTGTTCTCCATAAATTTCACGTTCCTTTATATTATTTGCGCCCCGTGCATTTTTTACACTCATCACAGCCGCAGCCGCAAAACCGGCCGCGCCGTATATCCTTAATCCTTTTTATGCACGCCCACAGGAAATACCCCGCGCACAGCGCGCCTATTATCCACTTAGCCATTTTTTATCACCCTATAAACAGACCTGCAATTCTAAAAAACGCAGTCGCCGCAAACCACGCGATAAACAGCTGCATACCTACCGCGCCGAGCGTCCATTTTGCCGAACCTGTTTCGCGGCGAATTGTCGCAACGGTCGCAATACACGGTATGTAAAGCAGGCAGAATATCATCATTGAATACGCGTTTACCGCACCGAATCCGCTCTTTGCAAGTATTGCGGAAAGAGCCGCCATACCCTCGTTTGACGCGACATTGCCGATACCGTAAAGCACGCTCATGCTCGATACGACAACCTCTTTTGCGGCGATTCCCGAAATGAGCGCGACAACAATCTGCCACTGTCCCAGTCCCGCACAGCTCATAAGCGGTACAAGTTTTCTTCCGAGCATCGCGCCAAAGCTCTGTGACATATCCGTAACCATTCCGTTTGTGCCGAAATTCAGCGTCGCCCAAAGGATAACCGAAGCGATAAATATGGTCGTTCCCGCCTTGGTCAGATAGTCGCGCACCTTTTCCCACACATAAATGAAAATCGTCCTTGCATTCGGAGCCTTGTACTCCGGCAGCTCGATAAGCAGGGTGTTTTTTTCCTTCTTCGCGGAAACCGCGCCGTAAACCCTTGCCACGATTATCGCCGTCACAACGCCGATAACATACATAGAATACGCCGCAAAAAATGCGTACTTTCCGAAAAACATCTGCGACATCAGCACATAAATCGGCAGCCTTGCACTGCACGACATGAACGGAGTGACAAGCACGGTTTTGAGCCTGTCCTGCCTGTTTTCAAGCGCACGCGACGCCATAACCGCGGGAACGGAGCAGCCAAACCCCAGCAGCATAGGAATAAACGCCCTTCCGGATAATCCGATTTTGCCCATTATTCCGTCCATGACATATGCCACTCGCGACATATATCCGCTGTCCTCCAAAAACGCAAGAGCAAGGAACAGAATCGCTATGTTCGGCAAAAACGTCAAAATTCCGCCTACGCCCGCGATAACTCCGTCAACAATCAGCGAGGTAAGCGTATCTCCCGCCGAAAC
>URZD01000167.1 GCA_900552305.1 uncultured Eubacteriales bacterium | reverse complement strand
TGGACAAATATTGCCCGAGAAGCTCTGCCGCATTGCCCGCGTTCATGCTGCCGCCGTACTGGATTCTGATTTTCTCCGCTGTGTCCGCGCCGTAAAGACCCTTGATTGTTTCGCGGATAATTCCGCAAACCTCGTCAGCCTGCTCCGCTGTCGCTGTCTTGCCCGTACCGATTGCCCATACCGGCTCGTACGCGATTACTACCTTCTCCGCATCGCTCTTGTCAATGCCGAGGAACGCAACCTTTGTCTGACGGCGAACCGTGTCGTCGGTTATGCCCTGCTCGCGCTCCGTAAGGCTCTCGCCCACGCAAACGATAGGCTTTAAGCCCGCCGCAAGAGCCGCGATTGTGCGGAGGTTTACGGTTTCGTCTGTTTCGCCGAAATACTGTCTTCTCTCGGAGTGACCGATAATTACATATTCCGTGCCGATTTCGGTAAGCATATTCGCAGCCAGCTCGCCTGTGTATGCGCCGCTTTCCTTAAAGTGAACGTTCTGTGCGCCTACCGCAACGTTCGAGCCTTTTACCGCGTCAATAACGCCCGGAAGGCAAACAGCCGTAGGGCAGATAACAACGTCGCACGCCGCGCCCGCAGCCTTCTCCTTTATAGCGGTCGCAAGCGCCGCTGCCTCGGACGGAGTTTTATTCATTTTCCAGTTTCCCGCAATAATCTTTTTTCTCATAATAACAAAAGTCCTTTCGTGAAATATTAGTACACCTTATAGTGGTACAAAAAACAAAGCAGAACAGTCAAACCGAACCCGAAGGCGTACATAGGTACTCCGAGAGGTGAGGTTTGGCTGTAGTTCAATGGCTGATGCCTTTTGAAATTCGTTAAAAAACGAATTTCTTCCATAAAAACATAACCGTTTTTCATATTTTGACGAAAAGTTTTTTTAACACAGCCATTGAACGTTCTGCAAAGTTTTTTGTCCACTATTACTTTTCAGAAATTGCCGCAACACCCGGCAGCTCCTTGCCTTCGAGGAATTCGAGGGACGCGCCGCCGCCTGTTGAGATGTGTGTCATCTTGTCGGCAAAGCCAAGCTGATTTACCGCAGCCGCACTGTCGCCGCCGCCGATGATTGTTGTAGCGTCAGCGTTTGCAAGAGCCTCCGCAACAGCGATTGTACCCTTTGCAAGAATCGGATTCTCGAACACGCCCATAGGACCGTTCCATACAACCGTCTTTGCGTTCTTTACAGCGTCGGCAAAGAGCGCTCTTGTCTTTTCGCCGATGTCAAGACCCATTTTTTCAGCCGGAATCTCGTTTGACGGAACTGTCTTAACCTCAATCTCCGCGTCAATCGGATTCGGGAAATCCGTTGTCGTTACGGTATCAATCGGAAGGAGCAGCGTCTTGCCGAGCTTTTCAGCCTTTGCCATCATTTCCTTGCAGTAGTCGATTTTCTCATCGTCAACCAGTGATGTTCCTACCTCACAGCCCTTTGCCTTGAGGAATGTATATGCCATACCGCCGCCGATTATAAGCGTGTCGCACTTTTCAAGAAGGTTAGAGATAACATTCAGCTTGTCCGCAACCTTTGCGCCGCCGAGGATTGCAACAAGCGGACGTACCGGATTGTCAATCGCGTTGCCGAGGAACTTAAGCTCCTTTGCCATGAGGTAGCCTACCGCCGAATCCTCAACAAACTCGGTTACGCCGACTGTCGAGCAGTGTGCGCGGTGCGCGCTGCCGAATGCGTCGTTTACAAATATATCGGCAAGTGAAGCCAACTCGCGGCTGAAGTTTTCCTCGTTCTTTGTTTCTTCTTTTCTGTATCTTGTGTTCTGAAGAAGTACAACGTCACCGTCATTCATCTTTGCAACAGCCGCCTTCGCGTTCTCGCCGACTACGCAGTCGTCAGCCGCAAAAACAACCTCTTTGCCCAGGTGCTGACTGAGTCTTTCCGCAACGGGAGCCAGTGAAAGCTCGGGCTTAGGCTCGCCCTTCGGCTTGCCCATATGCGAGCAAAGGATAACCTTTGCGCCGTCAGCTATCAGCTTTTTGATTGTCGGGAGCGCGCCCACAATTCTTGTTTCGTCAGTGATTTTGCCGTCCTTGATCGGGACGTTGAAATCGCAGCGCACAAGCACTCTTTTGCCCTTTGGCGTAATATCGTCAACTGTTTTCTTCATTTTTAAAACCTCCGTTTTATTTCATTTGCTTGGGACCGTATGCGCATTTTAGCGCACCGACCTATTTTTAATTATATTTTACTCTATTTGGATAAAATTATCAAGTATTTTTTGTTAAAAAATTCGCAAAGTTTATATGTTTTTATTGACGCATTGTTATACAAAATTGATATAACCTGATGTCAGCTATCCGAAACCCGGTTTTAAAAGGCGGATTTCCGCCCGGACGGCGTTAAAATACCCGACATCCATAACCTTATTTTATGGCGAAATCTTTGATATTTCTGACCGCAATATCGATGGTTTGGTACAAATCCTCAACGCTCATATTGCCGCCGACCGTTATTCTTGTGAACTTTTCAAGACCGTTTTTGGAAGTGTTTGCGATAAAGTCCTCAGGCTTTTCCGCATCGTTCACCAAAATCTGCATTTTATAACCCGCGTATTTTGCCATGCGGAAGGTGTCCTCGTCATAGCCGCCGTACGGATATGCAAAAATATAGCAGTTTTTGTCAAGATTCTTTTCTACATAATACTTTGAAAGCCGCAGCTCCATTTGAAGCTCCGCAATCGAAAGCTCGGACATTCTTTTGTGTGTGTGCGAATGCGACTGGATATCCACAATTCCGCTTTGCTGCATCTCCCGCGCCTGTTCCCATGTAAAGTGCGGATAGGATACTTTGCCCGTATCTGTACCCAGTCCGACCGTCGAGGTCACAACAAATATCGTTGCGGGAATGTTCAGTTCCTTTAAAATCGGATACGCAACTGTATAATTGCTTAGGTAGCCGTCATCAAAGGTTATCGCAATCGGATTTTCCGGCAGAGCCTTGCCGCGCACTATATAATTGTAGTAATCTGCCACAAAAATCGGCGTGTAGCCCCTTGCGAGTATTCCCTGCATATGCTTTTTAAAAAGCTCCGGAGTTATGTTCGCGCCCTCTGTCCCCTCCGCGTAGCCGTCCACGATGTTATGGTACATAAGTACCGGAAGTACGATTTCGTCCTCCTTGCCGCTGTCGGCAAAGTATATCCCGGTATTGAGCATGAGCAGCAGTATTGCCGTAACCACCGCCGCAATTCTCTTTTTTGCCGTCATAGTTCTTCTCCTTCCGCTCCGCTTTGAATTTTAGTCAAGCACCTTTTCTATGCTGTTTATAAAGTCCCTGTTGCTGTCGGTGCGTATCAGCCAGTGTATTATATTTTCGGTAACGTCCGCGGGATTCTGACCGCCGAACGCCTTGCGTATTCTCCAAACCGCAAGTTGCTCCTCGCGGCTGAGCAAAAGCTCCTCGCGCCGCGTTCCCGACTTGGCAATGTCTATTGCCGGGAATATGCGCTTTTCCTGAAGCTTTCTGTCAAGGTGTACCTCCATGTTGCCGGTACCCTTAAATTCCTCGAAGATTACATCGTCCATGCGGCTGCCCGTTTCGATAAGCGCGGTCGCAAGAATCGTCAGGCTGCCGCCCTCCTCGATATTTCTTGCCGCGCCGAAAAACCGCTTGGGCTTATACAGCGCGCCCGGGTCAAGTCCGCCGGAAAGCGTTCTGCCGGACGGCGCAACGGTGAGGTTGTACGCCCTTGCAAGCCTTGTTATGCTGTCAAGTAGTATGACAACGTCCTGTTTATGCTCCACAAGCCTTTTTGCGCGTTCAAGAACGATTTCCGCAACCTTTGTATGGTTTGAAGGCTCCTCGTCAAATGTGGAGAAGATAACGTCGCCGTTTATGCTGCGCTGCATATCGGTTACCTCCTCCGGCCGCTCGTCAATCAGCAGCACAATGAGGTGAATGTCGGGGTGGTTTGCGGTTATGCTGTTCGCAATCGATTTAAGCAGCGTAGTTTTGCCCGCCTTGGGCGGTGCGACAATAATTCCGCGCTGACCCTTGCCTATGGGCGCAACCAAGTCGATAAGCCGCATCGAATAGTCGTTTTTGCCGCGTTCAAGGCGTATGCGCTCGGTCGGATAAATCGGCGTCAGCTCCTCGAACGGCTTGCGCCTTATCGACACGTCAACCTTGTCGCCGTTGACCGTCTGAACATACAAAAGCGCCTGATACCTTTCGCCCTCGTGCTGCATTCTTGCGTTGCCCACAATGTAGTCGCCCGTTTTAAGGTTAAACCGCCGTATCTGATTCGAGGAAACGTATACGTCGTTTTCGCCCGACTGGTAGTTATTGCTCCTTAAAAAGCCGTAGCCGTCAGCCATTATCTCCAGCACGCCGCTCATAAGGGTTGTGCGC
>URZD01000166.1 GCA_900552305.1 uncultured Eubacteriales bacterium | reverse complement strand
AGCGGACGAATGTACGCGTGCAGGGGCAGGCGCAGCAACGCAGCCGTCAGCAGTTACGCCGTCTGCTGTACCGTCGCAGTAGGGCGCGTTTGACATGACCAAACCGCCCGCAGTGGCTGTGTCTGTTATGTCACCCGCAGTTTTTGTGCCGTTTCCGCTGCCGTCCGCCGCTGTGCCGCACTCTGCCGCTTTTTCCTGTGTGTTTGTCGCACAGTCTGTGGCGTTTTTACCCTCTGTACCGCCTGTCGGCTCTGCCGAACGGTTGGCCGCGGCGGCATTTCCCGCCGCCGCGCCGTTTTCGTCCGTACTCTGCCGCATCGCACAGCTTGCGCCTGTTTCTTTGCTCTGCTCCGCGCCGTTTGTACATTTGCCTTTTATGCCTTTGCCGCTCTGTTCTGCGCTGTTTATGCCTTTACCGTACACCGCAGCGTCCTCTGCTCCGCAATACGGCGCGGTCGGCTCACACGCGGCTCTGCCGGCAGAATAAAACCAAAGTATTCCGCGTACCGCGTCCTCCGCACCCTCAGGCAACCGCGGATAGGCGAGAGCCAGCGCGGCTGCAAGCCGCTTTTCCGAATCCGCACCGCCGTCCCCGCCTGTGAGCAGTTTTTCAATTCTTGCCCAGATGCGGAAATCCGTATTGATTTTGTACCGCCTTCCACCGACCGTCACAAAGTCGGGAAGTCCGTATATCGCGGCGCACACCGCCTCCCGCGGCATCATCTTCCGCCTCCGAGGCTGCTTTCCAGCTTTTTCGTTATCTCGTCAACAATATAAACAAGCAGGTCGGTCAGGGGTATTACCGTCATCTCACGCGCTCCGAAAATCTCCGCCGCGGCACCCCCGCCCAAAATGTCATCTATACTATTTTCAAGAAAGTCGCAAACGCCGCTCACGGCGTCCTCCGCGCCTGCTCCGCCGCCGTAAAGCACCTCGAGCCGCTTTGCAGCCTCACGTCTGATTTTTCCGCAAAGCACAAACAGCTTTTCGTTGACGCAAATGTTAAATTTCTTTCCGCTCAGATTAAGTCCGAGCATGCTGTCTTTGAACTCAAAACGTCTGCCGCGCAGTCCGCGCACTCCCGCCGCGCCCATAAATTTAAAACCTTTCATACCTCCGCCCCCTATGCCGATTATTCCGACGTTTCCGTAAAGGTGCAGGTCTGCCAGTCGTCCGAGCTTGTCGCCGTGCCGAAAACCTTATCGCCCTTGACGCGCATACTTCCGGAGTAGGTGTACATCTCCGTACCCTCGCCCTCCGACTCCGCAACTATTGCGAAATCGCGCTTGATTGCACTCTTTGTCGTACCGGTCATATCGACCATGATTACGGGTCTTGTCGCGTCCGCGCCGGTCTTTTCGCCGTTGAAGATTGCGATAATATCATCGTGTACCGGGTCACCCGCAAATCTGTCAAACTCGAACGAAACCGTCGGTGTGTAGCCGACAACATCTGTCTGCTCGAACTCCTCGTCAACGTACTGTCTTGAATATTCCTTTGGATTCTTTGACGTAGAAATACTGTCAAAGCCCTTCATGCGGTAAAATGTGTAGGTCACCGCACTGTCGCTTTTCTGCGGCACTCCGTAAAATGCAAGAATTTTACTTCTTTTTATTGCTTCTGTCATGCTTTCCCCTCCAATTAAAAATTTTTAAGTGTTGTCAAAATGCTGTGCCCGTACCGCGGCTTGTATACCGCATTATGTGCTGTGCGCCGATGTAGTCCGCGCCAAGTCATGTCACCCGCGGCGCCGCGGTATAAGCCGTACCTTCTGCTGTTTTTAAATGTATAATACCTCAAACCTTACCGTATATCTGCCCTCGGATATACCGGGCGCGTCAAAGCCGCCGGTCTCCTTTATTCTCAGGTCAAATATCGGTTGCGGCAGCTCGTCCGCGTCCGCCTTTTCCTCCAGCCATGCGCAAAGCTTTTCGCAAACCGCCACGGCAGGCAGGTTTTCCTTGACCGACCGTGACGGCGTTCCTCTGACGGCAAACGCAAACTCCGCGCGTCTTACTGCCGTGCCGTCCGTGTATACCCTTACATACGGCTCCGCCGCGGAGGTCTCCAACGCGCACGCGCCCGACTCCGCACCCAGACAGTTAAGTCCAACACGCTTTCCCCCAAACAGCGGGCATTCCGATATGAATTTGTAGATTGTTTCAGTTATATTTTGCATATGGTATCGGAGCATCCGAACATAGTCCGTCCCGTTCCGACAGATTTTATATAATAAAGTCAGTCGTCACTTGCTCCGTTTTCCCTCCTTCTTCGGAAAAATTCCAGCAATAACCTCATTTCCCCGATTTTCGGCGCGTTCTGCGCGCTTTATCCGTCAAAAGCCATAAGGCTTTTGACGCGTGTAGCGAAATAAGCGACAGAGAGTGAAACTCATATTAAAAATATGAGCGCGCGGCGTGAGCCTATTTCGCCGCAATATAGTCCGTTTCCATCAGCCAGTGCGGCTCCATGCCAAATCGGTTGTCACGCACCCTTGACACCGTATCATATTCAACCCCCGCACAGCCGCCCGAAACCCTGCCAAAGCAGAGCCGGTCGCCCACTCTGACCTCGGCAAGCTGCCGCGCGGAAACCCGCACCGCAAAGCTGTCGCGTCTGACCTCGCCGGCTGAGTTTCTGTGCAGTCTGTCCTTTCTGTGTACCCATGCGCGGAACGTGCCTATATTCTCGTATTCGTCCGCTTCCTCGCTGTACCTAAACAGCGTTACCTCCGAATTGGTAAGCAATCACTCCACCCCCATATAGAGCAGTCCGAGCGGAGAAAGCCGCTCCGCCGCAATCCGCAGCACCTCTGCCGTGTCATGCACTCCGCCCGCATAGTCAACTCTGTAGCCGTCTATCGTTTCGGAGTTAATTCCGCGGTGTTTCGCCGCGCTGCAAAGGTACTCCGCCGCCTCGCACAGAGCGCGGTTTACCTCGTCATCATGACCCTCACCCGTTACATACGGAAGTATCCTGTCCTCCGCGCCCCGCGCCCAGCCGTCAAACTCCGACCTCGGAATCAGTCCCTCTCTGCCGCCGAGGTAGTCGGCATAATAGAAATCATATGTTATGCTGCTTTTCCGCATTGTCATCACCGTCTTTTGCCTTTGTCTTTTTTGCCGCAGCCGCGCCCCTGCGGACGTTTTTCGGCTTTGCGGCGGCTTTTTCAATCAGTCCTACCGTTGTCATATTTTCGCCTCCGTTTCACGGTTTCGGTCGCAGGGCGGTCGGCATGTGTGATGCCCGCCGTCAGGCGCACGGAAGTTAAACCATTGTGTTCCGCTTCCGTGTACCCAAGCTCACGCCCTACGGCGAGAGTATACAGTCAAATCCCCGCGCGTCGTTTTCGCGTAATGTGCCGTCCGCCCGTCAGCCGTTTCCGTAATTGTTTTTTAGGCAGTAGCCGCGTGCAGGTAAATACCCTTAACCTTGTTCTCGTAAACGTCCGCAATGCCGTATGAGCGGTAGAAGAACTTCCAGCTGTCGGAGGTCTGATTCTCCTCAGGCGAAACAATCTTGCTTACAACGTGCTTCTGATACTGAATAGCCGCGCTCTTCTCGATTACCATAAAGTTGATGTTCTTGCCTCCCGATGCCTTTACAAAGTGGCCGACCGTTTCGTCAACGCCGTTCGTCTGGCTTGATGTGTCAGTTGTACCGTCATAAAGGTCGATTGCTGTATAGAATCTGCTCTGCGGCACCTTCACGATTGATGCGAAGCTGTCAAGAACGGCTCTTGACTTTGTGGTGTCAAGGTTCATAACGCTGTTATAAAGCGTCGGAGTGATAAACAGGATTCTGCTCTCTGCCGGAACCTCGTTTTCGTCCATGCTGTTCTGTGCCGCGATGAGCGCGGAAAGCACGTCTGCACCGTTTGAAAGAGCCGCCGCTGTCGCAGAGGTTATGCCCGTAGTTCCCGCATACTGTGCGAAACGGAACGCGTCAATCTCAGGAGCCGCCTTGGTGCGGATAAACTCGCCGGAGAGCTGACCGAACGCAACGCCCGCGGTTTCCTCATCGTCCATAGCGTCAATGTTGAACGAACGTCCTCTTTCGTAGTTGAACTTGACCGTCTCGTTTGTGAGAGTCACATCACCGCCGACATAACCGTTTTCGCGGCTGTAGTCCGCAAGACCGTCCATGCTCATCTTGGGGATGATAATCTCGTTTGTGTTTGCACCCATGCGCACAAGACGGTTGTTGCCGTCCAGAATCGAGGTTACTGACGCAACCTTGTAAACCTCGTCAAGTAAACCTATGTACTTCTTAAATTTTGTAATTGAATTTGCCATAAATACGCTTCTTCCTTTCATTTTGAGCAAATGTGTTTATTCACTTGCCCGATGTTTTTTTGCGCCGCTCCGCGGCGCTCCTCTCGCCAAAAGCCTCAGGCTTTTGGCGAATAAGGCGGAATAATTCTTGAAAAGTGAATGCTGATTTTTTCAAAATCAGCTGAACAAAAATAGAATTAT
>URZD01000165.1 GCA_900552305.1 uncultured Eubacteriales bacterium | reverse complement strand
TTCTGTGCTATGTTTTCCGCAAAAAACATTATATCACATTGAATTTTGATTTTCTGTTTTTTGGTTCACATGTATTATATCAATACAAAATCCCCTTAAAAATTCCTTTTGATAAAAACGCAGTCTATAAATTCTCTTAACTCGACATTTTTTCAGCGATTGCGCGCCGCTCAAACACTATGGCGCACACGCTGCGGCATATGTGCGCGTGTGCGCGCAAAAACATAAAACCCGCCGCCCCTTTCGGGACGGCGGGTTTTGCTTTTACATTTTCTTGCCTTTACGCTTTGTTTACCGATCCAAACAGCTCCATTTTCTCCTTAACTGTTGCCTTGATTGCCTCAAAGCCCGGAGCAAGCAGCTTTCTCGGGTCAAATCCCTTACCCTCAAGGTCCTTGCCCGCTTCGATATACTTTCTTGTAGCGTCAGCAAAAGCCAGCTGGCACTCGGTATTTACGTTGATTTTGCTTACGCCGAGTGAAATTGCCTTCTTAATCATATCCGCCGGAATACCTGTACCGCCGTGGAGTACAAGCGGCATCGGAGCTGTGATTTCGCTTATCTTCTCCAATACCTCAAAGTTAAGACCCTTCCAGTTTGCCGGATATTTGCCGTGGATGTTACCGATACCCGCAGCAAGAATATCGATACCGAGATCCGCAATCATCTTGCACTCGTTCGGGTCGGCAACCTCGCCGCCGCCTACAACGCCGTCTTCCTCGCCGCCGATTGAGCCAACCTCCGCCTCAACCGAGATTCCCTTCTCGCCCGCCATTTTAACAAGCTCCTTTGTCTTTTCAACGTTCTCCGCAATCGGATAGTGCGAACCGTCAAACATGATTGACGAGAATCCCGCGTTCATCGCATTGATTGCGCCGTCATAGCTTCCGTGGTCAAGGTGAAGTGCAACCGGAACCGTGATTTTAAGCTCCTCCAGCATACCGTTTACCATACCTACAACCGTCTTAAAGCCGGTCATATACTTGCCCGCGCCCTCGGAAACGCCGAGGATAACAGGTGAGTTAAGCTCCTGAGCAGTCAAAAGAATTGCCTTTGTCCACTCAAGGTTGTTGATATTGAACTGACCAACCGCATATTTTTCATTTTTTGCTTTTTTAAGCATTTCTGTAACCGGAACTAACATTAAATAAAACCTCCTAAATTTCTACTTTTGTTTTCTACCTAATATAATACCACCTTTGCGGTAATATGTCAATATGGCATTTTGCACGCAAAATACTTTTTTAATCCCCGATTCCGAGCAATTTTTTTGCGTTCCCCGAATATATCATTTCCTTTTCCGCGTCGGATAATTCAAGCGTGTCAAGCAGCCTATGCTCCATTTGAGCGGTCTGCCACGGCGCGTCCGTTCCGAACAGGAGCTTTTCTGCGCCGTGCTTTTCGACTATCCGTTTTGCGTTTTCGCGCGAGAGCTGAGCATAGCCGAAGGACACGTCAAAATATATATCAAGTCCGCACAGCTTTTCCGCCACCTCGGCGGCATAGCCAAGACCGCCCCAATGCGCCGCGACAACAGGCGAATCAAACCATTTCAGCGCCCGGCGCATACGCTCCGGCGTGCAGCGGACGGGCGGCGCAAAGCCGTAGTCCTCGCCCGCATGAAAAACCGTTATAAGACCCAGCTCGGAGATTTTTTTGTAGATTGGTTTCATTTTTTCGTCATCGACAAAAAAGCTCTGATACTCCGGGTGAAATTTGACCCCTCGCAGTCCGAGCGCCTTTATACGCTCCAGCTCGTCAAGCGCGTCAGGCGATTCGGGAAACACCGAGCCGAACGCGAAAATATCCTTTTCGTTATTTATTGACGCGGCAAAATTGTTGACGCTTTGCATTTGGTGCGTATTTGTCGCGATATTCAGCACAACCGCCGCGTCCACGCCGCTTTCGCGCATCAGCTTTTTAAGTCCGTCCGCCGTTCCGTCCGTGTACCGCTCCAGTCCGCCCGCATCATATGCGAGTTTTTTAACCGCGCTTTCCGCAATTTTATCCGGAAAACAATGTGTGTGAAAATCTATCAGCATATCTAATGTCTTACTTCCCTTCCGTATGTATGTCCGCGTCGCACAATCGGCGGCTCCGCTTGTTAACAGACATTCTGTCGGCGTCCGCTCACCCTATATAACATAATCGTTGCTGTAATTTTCCTTCTTTTTATCCAGTATGTCGCGGAGGGTTATGCCGTCAAGATACTCGTTTATGACCTTACCCAGTCCCTCCCATACAAAAAGTGTCGGACAGACCGCGCTCCTTTCGCAGGTGTTGGGCGAATGTTCCAGACACGCGACCGGTGCGAGGTTGCCCTCGGTGAGCCTCAGTATCATTCCGACCGTGCATTTTTCGGGCGGCACTGCAAGCCTGTACCCGCCTTGAAAGCCGCGGTTGGTCTGCAGAAGGTCGGACTTGTTAAGTACCGAAACAATCTGCTCCAGATACTTTTTTGAAATCCCCTGCCTCTCGGCAATCTCCTTTAACGCAATATATCCGCCGTCGTCGTGCTCCGCCAAATCAAGCAGCATACGCACGGCGTATCTTCCCTTTGTCGAAATCTTCATTGTCTTTGCCTCCGATTTTAAAAAGCGGACGCAGCCGCGGCGAGTCAGCCGAAAGGGCATTGACCCCGATATGCCATGTAATTAAAAGGGCATAATCTTTTTAAACGCTTACCTTGCAAGGCTTTTTGCCGCATTTGCCGCGCCGCCGACTTTGTTTCCGTTTATATAACACTATAATAACATATATTTAGTAGGTTTTCAAGTGGTAAACGAAATTTTTAAGACAAAAAACACCGCAGAGTACGCAACTTTACTCCGCGGCGCTGATTTTATCTGTATTTCTTATTTCTCGATAAGGCTCTCGCCGGTCATTTCCGCCGGCTTTTCAAGTCCCATAATGTCGAGCATTGTGGGAGCGAGGTCCGCAAGTCTGCCCGGTTTGAGCTTTGCGTCCTTGTCGCCGCCTATCATAACAAGCGGAACTACGTTTGTTGTATGAGCCGTGAACGGACCCTTTGTATCGTAGTCAATCATCTGGTCTGCGTTGCCGTGGTCTGCGGTAACAAGCGCAACGCCGCCCATTTTGAGAATAGCGTCAACCGTTCTGCCGAGGCACTCGTCAACCGCCTCCACCGCCTTTACCGCCGCGTCAAACACGCCCGTGTGTCCGACCATGTCGCAGTTTGCGTAGTTAAGAATGATAACGTCATACTCGCCGCTTTCGATTCTCTTTACAACCTCGTCGCAAACCTTGTACGCGCTCATCTCCGGCTGCAAATCATAGGTCGCAACCTTGGGTGAGTTTATAAGCGCTCTGTCCTCGCCGTCGCAAACCGTTTCAACGCCGCCGTTGAAGAAGAACGTAACGTGAGCGTATTTCTCCGTTTCCGCAATTCTGAGCTGTCTTAAACCCTTTTTGCTGATGTATTCGCCAAAGGTGTTTGTCAGCTTCTCCGGCTTGAACGCAACCTCTACGTTCGGCATGGACGCGTCATACTGGGTCATGCAGACATAGAAGGTCTTGAAATACTTTCTTTCAAAGCCGCTGAAGTCCCCGTCAACAATCGTTCTTGTTATCTCTCTTGCGCGGTCGGGTCTGAAGTTGAAGAATATAACCGAGTCGTTCTCGGAAACGGTTCCGAGAGCCGCGCCGCTGTCGTCCGTAATCACGGTCGGAACAACGAACTCGTCCGTAACGCCGTCATTGTACGACTTCTTTACCGCGTCAACCGCAGACGTGTCCTTATTGCCCTCGCCGAGGACGATTGCGTTATAAGCCTTTTCTACGCGCTCCCAGCGGTTATCTCTGTCCATTGCGTAGTATCTGCCCATAACGGACGCGATTTTGCCGACGCCGATTTCTCTTATTTTTGCCACAAGCTCCTCTACGAAGTCCGCGCCCGAGGACGGCGGAACGTCACGTCCGTCAAGGAAGCAATGCACATAAACCTTTTCGAGTCCGCTTCTTTTCGCAAGCTCCAGCAGTCCGTAAAGGTGGGTGTTGTGGCTGTGTACGCCGCCGCTTGACAAAAGTCCCATAAGGTGAAGCGCCGAGCCGTTCTTTTTGCAGTTTTCAACCGCCGCGCAAAGCGCCTCGTTTTTGAAGAAGTCGCCGTCCTTTATGGACTTTGTTATTCTTGTAAGCTCCTGATAAACTATGCGTCCCGCGCCGATGTTGGTGTGACCTACCTCGGAGTTACCCATCTGACCGTCGGGAAGTCCGACATCCAAGCCCGACGCGTGAACTATTGTATGCGGACAATCCGCCATGTATTTGTCCATGTTCGGAGTTTTTGCCGCATATATAGCATTGCCCTCATGGCGCTCGTTAACGCCGTAGCCGTCCATGATTATCAATGCGTAAGGTTTCTTGCTCATTTGTTTTCACTGCCTTTCATTTCTTTTGCTGTCCGTGCGAAGACTATTTCGCCGCCTTTATGAAGATTATTCCGCCGCCTTTATAATTACAGCAAAATCGTCAGGTTTAAGGCTTGCGCCGCCGATAAGA
>URZD01000164.1 GCA_900552305.1 uncultured Eubacteriales bacterium | reverse complement strand
CGGCAAACACTTCGGCAGCCGCGGACGCTGTTGCCTCTGCGGTCACAAACGCAAAACCGCTTGACAAATCAAAAAAACTGCGGCTTGGGATTGCTGCTCTGACGCTTGCGGCAATACTGATTATCGCGGGAGTTGTCAGCCTTGCCGTCGGACTTATAACGTCACGCGACGTCAGCTACGGTACATACGTCTACTCAAAGGGCAACGAGCTTTATGCCGTATGTAACGGAAAGAGGACAAAGATCTCCTCTGACGCGGTTGACGAGGACTACCTCACAAAAATGTCCGTCTATGCGAACAAGGTCAGCGCCGCCGAGGTTTTAAACGGCGCAAGAACCTATAAAATCTCGCAAAACGGCAGATATATATACTATCTTGAAAACTTCAACCCAGACAAGGCGTGCGGCGATTTGTACAGGGTTGAAAAAGGCAACCCCAATTCACGCGTGAAAATCGCCGCCGCCGTAAACGGCTCGGTTGAGCTGTCCGCACGCGGCGACAAAATACTTTTCCTTTGCAGCGCTGACGAAAACGGCAACATGGGCGCGCTGTACTATTGGGAGAAGGGACTGCGCGAGCCTTACAAAATCACAGCCGACATCGACAGCGGCACCTTCCTCTTTTCAAAGGACGGCAAAAAGGCAATGTTTATACAAAACCTTGACCGCGAGATTATGCAGGGCGACCTTTACACAAAAAATCTCGAAAAGCTGAAGGACGAGAAAATGCAGCTTGACAGCGGTGTGTGCCGCGTGTTCGGCACGAGCTTTGACTCCAAACACTACATATACGGCAAAAGCTATGACGTATCGGACAAGAGCTTTGAAATTTTCTCCATAGGCGGCAAAAACGGGCTTTTGCAGATGAGCGAAAAAACCTATTCCGCCCCGGTTATATGCAAAAAATCGAATAACGTGTTTGTCATTGACGCGGACAGTGACGGAACAGGCACGCTTTACAAATCCGCAATAGCGGCGGCAAAAAGGGAGAAAATCGCAAGCGGCGTAAGCAGCGTTCAGCGGCTTTCGGACGATGAGAAAACGCTCCTTTTCGATAAGGTGTTTGACGGCAAAACCGCCGACTGCTACACCTACACAAAGGGCAAGCAGCCGGAAAAGGTTGCGGAAAATATAACGGTGGACTATGATACCGTACACGATACTCCGCAGTTCGGCTACTCGGACGACCTTAAAACCTTCGTTTTTATCTCCGACTACAGCGAGGAACGCGGCGGAACGCTTTTCCGCACCGCAGTGAGCCGCGGAAGGGCAAAGCCCGCGCAAAAGCTTGCCGAGGGCGTACACTCATGCTATATCGGCGACAGCGGCAGGATTATCTATACAAAGGACTACAACGCGGAGCGCGGCACAGCCGACGTATACTCCGTAAACGGCGGTAAAACGCTGCTCCTTAAAAACGAGGTTTCGCCGCTTATGTTTGCTCCCGCGGCGGATTGCGGCAAAATTTTCTGCATTACCGACTACAACGCAGGCAGCGCGTCCGGCAGCCTTGAATCGGTTGACGGCAAGGCGAATACAGAGGTTTTGGACAAGGACGTGTTCGGACTTGACATAAGCGCAAGCGGCGATATATTCTACTATAAAACGCTTGATGCGAAAAACGGCGGCAGCTTTGATTTATGGCTTCTCCGCGGCGGCAAAAATGCGGCGCTCGAGGTCGGCAACGGCGTACAAACCTTTGCCGTAAAATAGGCGCAAGCCACTTATATAAGGCAGTGCAAATCGATTTTGCGTTCCGCGACATACAAAATATTAGTCGATAACCGATTCGCACAAATCGGGGTTCGGATTTTTTTCAGGCAGTACAGAATATTTCCGTACGGAGGTATTAAATTTGAGAATAGGAATCTTCGGCGGCAGCTTTAACCCGCCGCACATAGGTCATCTTCGTCTGGCACAGGCGGCATACGAGGGCGGCGCGCTCGACAGGGTTATATTTATACCGTGTGGCAATCCGCCGCACAAGGACGGCTCGGATTTTGCCGACGCGGAGGACAGGCTGGAAATGACGCGGCTGCTGACAGACGGCGACGCGCGTTTCTCCGTCTGTGACATAGAAATAAAAAGTGCGGATAAAAGCTATACCGCAACCACGCTTGAAAAGCTGCGCGCTATGCACCCCGATTGGGAGCTGTGCTTTATAGTCGGCGAGGACTCGCTGCGCGATATGAAGGACTGGCATATGCCAAAACGGATTTTCGCCCGCGCGGAGATTATCGCCGCAGTCCGCGGCGGTCTTGACCACAGCAACTTTATGCGCTGCGCCGAGCTTTACCGCCAAAAATACGGCGCAGTCATACGCACGGTCGAGATGACCGAAACGGACGTTTCCGCATCACGAATAAGGCAGCTTATCAAAAACGGCGGCGACACGCGGTATATGCTGACCGATAAGGTGGCAGAATACATTAAGGAAAAAGGAATTTACAGGGAGATATAAGACAGTGACAATCGACACAGACGAAATACGAAAAACACTTGAAGAAAAAATGAGCGTTAAGCGCATGAAGCATATGCAAAATGTCGCGGACGAGGCGAAAAGCCTTGCCCAAAAATGGGGCGCGAATCCCGATTCCGCATATCTTGCGGGTCTTGTTCACGACTGCGCAAAGGAGCTTGACGCGGAAACAACAAAGGAGCAGCTCCGGGGCTTCGGCTTTGAAATAACGCCCGAGTTTGAAAAATGCCCCGCGCTTTTGCACGGTCCGCTCGGCGCATACCTTGCAAAGCGTGACTTCGGTATAGACGACCCCGACATATTAAATGCTGTTTACTACCACACAACGGGCAGGGCGGATATGTCAACTCTGGAAAAAATAATCTACATTGCCGACTTCATCGAGCCGTCGCGCAGTTTTCGCGATGTGGAGCTTGTGCGCGGCATCGCCTATGAGGATCTTGACGCGGCGGTTTTGTGCGAGGCGGAAATGCTTATAGTGTTCACCCTTATGAAGGGCAAATACCTGCACCCCGCGTCCCTTGCCACGCGCAACGGCTTTTTAAGCTCCGCGGGCAGCTACGCCGCGATAAGAACGGGAATTTTACAAAGAATAGATTAGAGGGGACTTGCGATTATGAAGGTTAAATCACCGCTAAGACTTGCGGTTGCGATACTTGTTCTTCTTATGATTATATACGCCGGATTTGCGGGCGCAGTGTCGATAATATCCGGCAAACCCATACACTTCGGAATTTTCAGCCGCGGCGGGATTGCCCGCGGCAGCGAGGTCGAGGACTTTGTTGTGGCGGGTGTTGACGAGGAAGGCTACCGAACGGACTTGATTCTGTTCTGCCGCTATAATCCGTCCGACAACTCGGTCAACGCGATTCAGATTCCGCGCGATACCAAGGTTGACAACAACCGCAGTGACAAAAAAATCAACTCGGCGTACGGCTCAAAGGGCAAGATCGAAACCATGTTTGACGAGCTTGAACAGATACTGGGAATACGCCCGAAAAAATATGTGATTGTCAGCTTTAACGGCTTTCTCGAGCTGATTGACGCTATAGGCGGCGTAGAGGTGGACGTTCCTATGCGGATGTATTACACCGACCCCGCGCAAAACCTTGTTATCGACCTGCAAAAGGGCAAACAGGTCCTTGACGGCAGGCATGCGGAGATGTTCATGCGCTTCCGCTACAACAACGACGGCTCCGGATATCCGAACGGAGATATTGACCGTATCGCGGCGCAGAGGCAGTTTTACCGCTCGGCTACCGACAAGCTGCTCAGCGGCGGCACTATACTAAAAGCGCCTAAAATTCTGGGTATCATAAACAAAAACGTAAAAACCGACTTCACAGCCGAGGAAATCGTGAAATATATCGGAAAAATTCCAAAGCTGAGCATGGATAAGATAAACATCATGGCTCTGCCCGGCGAGGGAAGATACGATGGCAAGGTGTCCTACTTCTTCCACGACAAAGAAAAAACCAAGGAGCTTGTAAACACCTACTTCGGCAGTGCGGGCGCCAGCGGCGACAAGGTGCAGATTAACCCTATAAAAAATAAATTTATCAAGGTTAAGGTAATTGACGCAACCTCTATTGACTCGGACGAGCTGAATGTGTGCGAGGTTGTTTCAAAAACGCTCTCGGAGCACGGCTTTAAGGTTATCTCCGCCGAAAAGGCGGAGCGAATCCGCGACAAGTCGCAGATTATAAGCCACAACGCAAAGCACGCGGCGGAGGACGTGGGAAAAACCTATCCAAGCGTTGAGGTTTTCGGCGAGCTTGAACCTTACGAAAAGAAGGACGGCGAAAAAACCGCCCCCGATGTAACGGTTATCGTAGGAAACGATTTTGTTTTTTAGAATCAGCAAAAGCCGCCGCCCTTTAAGGCAGGTTTGAATTGCTAGGTTTTCCGCCGTGAGAGCGGTTTTAACCATTGGGCATATCGGTTTGAATTGCTCGGTTTTCCGCCGTGAGAGCGGTTTCAACCGCAGAATGTACCGTTTCAACCTCTCGGTTTTCGGTGGTGACAACGGTTTTAAATGACAAATTTTATACCACAGGGCGCAGGCGGATTTTAAACCCGCCGCTCCCGCGGCTGCCGCCGGCGCGG
>URZD01000163.1 GCA_900552305.1 uncultured Eubacteriales bacterium | reverse complement strand
CGAGTACACGACGTGGTCTGTCTTATTCCGCCGCCGATTCCCTGCTCCACCTTGTTACCGATGTATACACCCGCCTCGTGATAGCCGTTTGCCGCGGTACGTCTGCCGATTGTCTTGTCATACGAAAAAACCTCGCCCGGCATAAGTATATATCCGTTTATCCTTGACGCGGCAAGCTCCACATTTGCGGCTCTGCCCGAGGTACTTGTCGTATAGCTTGAGCTGTACGACCCCATAACGTCACGGAACAGCAGCTTTTTCAGCTGCTCCGCCGTCTTTGCCGCGGGCTTTGTGCCGACCGTCAGCGAAATTGTCTTTTTGTCGGAATCAAAAAACTTTTTAATCTCGTTTTTGTCGACCTCAATCTGCGGAACGTCGTCAACAACCTCAACGCCGCCGTCCCTGCGCTCATAGTACGCGTCCTGCGCCGGCTTTGTCAGCTCCTTGTAAAACTCGTCAACATCGACCTTAGCCGGCTCCGCGTCCTCCAATTTAAGCTCTACCGTGCTTTTGTCCGCACTGCCAATCGCGTCCTCTATCTGCGTCAAAGCCTTTTCGCGGCTTACGCGTTTTCCGCCCTCGCCCTTATTAATCGTCAGGGTACTGCCCCTCAGACTGTAGCTCATCTCGCGTACGCCCGTTTCATACCCGCCCGCCATTTGTGTGATTATGCCGTTTACCTTTTCCGTGTCCGCCACATAGCTCGGCTCAATGCTTTTCCCCTTAAACAGTGCGCCGATGTACGAAAACGCCTTTGCCGCCGCGCCCTTCTCTCTGCCGTACTCAAACGCCGTTTCGGCGGTTTTGTCCGCGTCAACCGAAATTCCCAGTTCGGCAAATCCTACGCTTTTTTCCGTGTCAGCAAATTTAAGGGTAACAGTCCCCGCAAGCGCGGTATCAAAATGCTCGCGCAAAAGCTCCGCCGCTTCGTCCTTCTTCATGCCGCCGATTTTAACGCTGTCGGCTGTGACGTTGGGCAAAATCGCGGAATATGAAGCGGCATAGCAGAAAAATCCCGCCGCGGCAACCACCAAAGCCGCCGCCGTCAGTATTATTGCCGCCATTTTTTTTGATTTCATCAGCGAGCTGAGGTTTATTCCTTTTCCGACCTTTTTTGTCATATAACTCTCCCCAAACGCGGAGCGCACTCCGCCCGAAATTTATTTGAATACTATCTTAAGCCACTCACACGCGAGCTTTACCCATGAATTAACGTGCAAATCATCGCAGTCGCCTGTTTCCGTTGTCGCAAGCGAAAGTCCGTGTCCGCCCTTCGGATATATGTGCAGCTCGAACGGAACGTCATGCTTCTTCAGCTCGTTCGCAAACACAAGACTGTTTTCCACCGGAACGCAGTCGTCCTCAAACGTATGCCAAAGGAACGCGGGCGGCGTGTCGCCGTCTATGTGCTTTTCAAGCGACATTTTATCATATTCCGCATCCGTCAGACCCTCGCCCAGAAGGTTTTCAAACGAACCCCTATGCGCCTTCTCGCCGTAAATCAAAACGGGGTACGAAAGTATCATCGCGTTCGGCTTGTTCGCCTTGCCGTCACACTTAACCGCAGGGTCGCTGTTCCACAGCGTGCCTATGCTGCCCGCAAGGTGTCCGCCCGCAGAAAAGCCGCATACCGCAATCTTGTCGGGATCGACTCCCCATTTGTCCGCGTTTGCACGCACGAGCTTTATCGCCTCCGACACGTCCTTTAACGCCTCGGGATAGCGTATCGGCGCAACGCAGTAGTCAAGCACGAACGCGTTGATTCCCGCCGCGTTCATCTGAATCGCAATCGGCTCCGCCTCGCGCGGGGAGCAGAACGCATAGCCGCCGCCGGGGCAGATTATAACCGCGGGGCGCTTTCTCTGTTTTTCCGTCTCGTCCTTAAATTCCGGGTCGTCCCATATCGCATTGTTTCTGTAAACCGAGTCATATATAACATATGTTGTGAGCGTCGGCATAAATCCGTTTATTTCTTCTTTTCTGAGGTTTATTTTTTCGCAAATCAATTTTGTTTTCTCCTTTGTACAGCTTTTTTATCCATTCAATACGATTTTACCACAAACAAGTGAAAAGTCAAGGGTTTTTCAAAAACTTTATACAGTTTTAATGTACAAAAAAACAGAAAAAAATCCGAATTTTGTATAAGGATCTTTCATTCGGAAAAATCAATCGGAAAAATAAGGATAATTTTTTGCAAGGAAGGGCATACTTTTTTCGAGGTGATATGCTT
This sequence comes from uncultured Eubacteriales bacterium, assembly GCA_900552305.1. GTDB lineage: Bacteria > Bacillota > Clostridia > Monoglobales > Monoglobaceae > UMGS1494. Next base: position 2,463 of record URZD01000163.1, on the reverse strand, counting down.
GAGCATTAAAAATCTGTTTATATATAGCCCCGATTCGGACGGCTCCGCCGACAAATGCCGTGCTGACGCTGACCTTTACAGCGCGATTCGAAAAAGCGATTCACCGCCCCGCACAAACAACCGCGTCAACGACTACATCAAAAACAACATAACCGACAAAAACACCTTTACCTATAACACGGGCAAGGTGAGCGGAATACTGCGCGAAAACCTTGACTTTATCAATGACGCGTTCGAGCTGCCCAAAAACTTCGACTTTGTTCTGCGCGAGTTCACTGTGCGGCTCTGCGATCGGGAGGTTGACGCTTTCCTCATTTTTTATGACGGACTTGTCAACGCCGACTATATAAACCGCGATATTCTCAACCCTCTTATGAGTCTTGGCAGTGACACCGACGCGCCGAGCGATGAAAAATTGGAGGACACGGTCTACAAATCCCTGATTTCACAGGCGCCAAACGACAAAAAGCGTGATATGCGCGAAATTATAGAGATGGTCGAGTTCGGCAATTGCGCCGTGTTTGTGGACGGCTGTGCCTGCGCCTTTGTCGCGGATGTCAAGGGCTGGAGCGGCAGAGATGTGGGCAAACCGATTACCGAGGCTGTTTTGTCAGGGCCTCAGGAGGCATTTAACGAAAAGGTCATGACCAACATCGGTCTTGTGCGGAAAATCGTCAAGGACGCAAACCTCATAGCCGAAAAAATCGCGGTCGGCAGCAAAAGCAAAACTCCGTGCGCGCTCATGTACATTAACGGAATAACCAATGTGGAGCTTGTCGCCGAGGTGCGCAGACGGCTTACAAGCCTTGAAACAGAATATATATTTTCCTCCGCCGACATTGAAATGCTTATTGAGGACAGCGCCGCGTTTCCTCTGCCGCAGATACTCAAAACCGAGCGCCCCGACCGCGCGGCGGCGCAGCTTGCAGACGGCAAGGTAGTTGTCATTGTCCAGGGCAGTCCGTTTGCGCTGATTCTCCCCGCAACCGCCGCCGACCTTCTTGAAGCGTCGGAGGACAACTACGTTCGGGTCGCCGAGGCTAATTTCATGCGCATTGTGCGCACAATCGGAATCCTCCTCGCGCTGCTGCTCCCCGGTTTTTTTATCGGAACGGTGCTTTATCACCATGAAAGCATACCTACCGACCTGCTTTTTGCGATTGAGGCAACGCGCGAGCAAATGCCGTTTCCGATAGTTCTGGAGCTGGTTATAATGATTCTCGCGTTCGAGCTTATCAAGGAAGCGTCAATCCGCGTTCCCGACCCCATAGGCTCCACCCTCGGAATTGTCGGCGGTCTTATCCTCGGTCAGGCGGCGGTAAGCGCGAATATTGCCAGTCCGCTGCTTATAATAATAGTGTCGATTTCCGCGCTCGGCTCGTTTGCCGCACCGTCGCTTTCTCTGTCGCGCGCGCTGTCCGTTATGCAGTTTGTATTTGTCATTCTCGGTACGGTCGCAGGCTTTCTCGGGCTTGCGCTCGGAATATTCGCCGCGGCGATACTGCTATGCTCCGCGTCCTCGGTAGGCATACCGTATATGTCGCCTATAAGTCCGAAAAACGGAAAAGCGTCAAACGCGCTCCTTATACGTCCTATGTGGCAGCGCGAAAAACGCCCGCATGACCTGATGCCGCAGAGCGAAACAAAGCAGCCGCATATAAGCAGAAGGTGGAAACGCTCATAGAATGTGATAGGACGGAAATTTAAAAAGGCTCAATCCGCAAAACAGAATAAATACAGAGTACACGGGCGGGAATGTAAAATAAAAATCAACAAACATTTTGCAAACCGAAAGGCAGTGATTTCATGATAAACAAAAGCTACAAAATAGAAGAGAATGTAGAAGAAATTATAGAAAATGGTATGAATTACAGTGGGGAAGAGAAAAATATTTATTTGAACAGAAAAAGATAATGTACCCTTATAAATCCCGAAGTAATAAATTTGCAATAGATATAGATAATACTTATGGAAGTGCTGATATTTACTCATTTTATATAAAAGATGAATATAAAAATGAATTTTCATATGAATATTTAGTTGGCTTATTAAATTCAAAAACATACGATAAATATTTTAAAATAATCGGAAAAGAAATGGGCAAAAAGGTATTCGATTATTATCCAAATAAAATAATGAAGTTAAAAATATTTAAAGACGAAAATTATGACGAAATAGAAGCACTATCTAAAGAAGTAGTATCACTTTCAAGACAAAAAATAATGGTGAGTAATGAACTTAATACATATATAAATGAATGTAACGGAAAAACTGTAGAAAAATTAACAATATCAACAGTTCAAGGCGAATTTAAAAATAATTTTTTAGAAATTAATGGATATGAAAACGTTGCAAAAATACAAGACAAAAAAATTTCTCTCTTAAAAGAAAAAAATTACCTTGAAAAAAAAATCGATTTCATAGAAAATATAATAGAGGAAATAATTAAAAAATCTTTAAATT
>URZD01000162.1 GCA_900552305.1 uncultured Eubacteriales bacterium | reverse complement strand
AGCACCCGCCGCATTTGTAGAAGTATTCGCACTCCGCCTTTACCCTGTGCGCCGACGGTCTGATTACCTCCATGAGCTTGCCGAACGCATAGCTTTTAAGCGCCTTGACGATTATCACGCGCACAATCTCGCCCGGCAGCGCGTACGGCACAAACACCGCCATTCCCTCGGCTCTGCCCACGCCGCTGCCCTCGTCTGTAACTCCGGTTATCTCTATCTCAAAAATGTCGTTTTTATTCATCCGTTTTGTTTCCTTTCCCCAAACCTTCGTCAAGTATCGCAAGGTTCCGCACTAAAACCGCTTTGCCGCGCCAGCTGAAGGCATAGCTGCCGAATTTTTCCTTAAACGTCCTGTTTGTAAGACCTTCAAAATCGCGGCTTTCAAGGCTTGTTATCCTGTTTTCCGTAAACTCGCGCATGGCGGTCGTGTCAAGCCGCGCGTTGTGCGGGCAGACCTCCTGACACCTGTCGCACCCCCAGCACATACCGCTGCGCAAAATCAGATTTTTCTCGCTTTCCAAAAGCTCGCCCTTCTTTTGAGAAATGTGCGAAACGCACCGCTCAATATCAAAGCCGCTATCCGAAAGCGCGCCGCCCGTACACAGCTCTATGCACCTGCCGCAACCAAGACAGTGCCGCGTGAACGGTACGTCCGGCGTGATTTCAAGATTGTGTACCACCTGACCTATGAAAAAGTAGGAGCCAAGCTCCTCGCATATCAACATTCCGTTTTTTCCGTAAAAGCCGAGTCCTGCCTCGTACGCCGCGCGCCTGTCGTCAAGCGCGCCCTTGTCCGCGTGTACCTCGGCAAAATCCGCACCGAGCGCCAAAAGCTCATTTGCAATCGGCAGGAGCTTTTTTTCGGCAAGCACATGATAGTCGATTCCCCGCGCGTACATCGAGATATTGCCGCTTTCACCCTTAACATAATAGGGAAAAAGCGCAACAAACGCGCCCTCTTTAAATCCAAACTTCACAAATCCCAGGCTCCTTGCCAAAGCCGAAATCCGTTCCTTTATATCAGACATTGCCACCACCCTGCCCGCCTTAATTCTTTCCGTTTAATTATACCATACCCCGCCGCAAAAAACAATATAAGAAATGATTTTTGCCGTTTCCGCAGCCTTAAAAGTCTGCAAAGACGCGGTTTGCGCGCGGTTATCACTCCCGTCGCAGTGCGTTTTTTGCGCGAAACTCGGTAGGCGACATTCCCGTTTCCTTGCGGAAAATGCGGCTGAAATACAGAGCGTCGTCAAACCCGAGCAGCGCCGCCGTTTCCGCTACGTTCATCTCCGTTTTCATGAGCAAGTCCTCCGCGCGCTCTATGATAAGTCCCGTGCGGTACTTCAGCGGCGTTTTCCCTGTTTCCGCCTTGAAACGCCGTATAAAGTGGTACTCGCTAAGTCCGCACAGCTCCGCATACTCGGCATTTTTCCGCCCCGCCGCGCCGTCCTTTTGCATTGCCTCTATGACCTTTTTCATCACGCGTCCGCCCGAGTGTATATGCTCCTCGGTCTCCGCAAGCGCCTCGGTCAAAAGTCCCGCCGCATACAGCTCTGCGCTCCTCCCGCCCGCACGGCATATTCCGACCATCCGCTTTATTGTTTCGCGGACGCGGAACATCTCTCCCGACACATATATGCCGCCGCAAAGTCCGAGCCGCTCCAGTATCTCCGCCGCGCCCGTTCCCGAAAAATGAATCCAGTAATAGTCCGCCGCAGAATCCGAGCGAAACGAGTAAATCTGCCTTTCACGCGGTCTGTAGATAACCACGCTCCCCGCGCCGACCGCATTCTCTCCGTTTTCGGTTACAAAGTTGCCCTCGCCTCTGTCGATATAAATGTACTGAAAATCCCGCCGACCCTCCGTGCGCCGCATCCGCATTTCCACACTGATATTCCTGTAATAGCCGCAATTATTAACCGTCAGAAAATCCGCCGACTCCCTGTCGCTGCACTTCATTCCCTTGCCGAAAAAGCTGTCCATAAACCGCCCGCCCCTTTTTGTTATATCGGATATATTATACCTCCGTTTGGAACTGCCGTCAAGCACATACCGCAATTTTGTCCATATAAAAGCAGTTTTTGCCATTGTCCCGCCCGCGCGGCAATGCTATAATAAGGCTATAATTCCGATACGGAAAGGAACGTGAATATGAGAGAAAAAATACTTTTTAACGATAACTGGAAATTCTACCGCGGCAAGCCGGATTATGACAATATTGTCCCGTTTGTGTACTCAATCGCAAAAACCGCGCGAAAGCTGACAGGCCCCGCGGCGGTCAGCTGCCCGGAGACAATGGTTGACTCGCTTTGGCGCGACGTCACACTGCCGCACGATTATATAATCGAACAGACCCCCGACCCGAACGAAAACCGTTCACTCGGCTACTTCAGGTACGGTGACGCGTGGTACAGAAAAACATTTACACTTCCCGAATCCGACAAGGGCAGACGGATTACGCTGCTGTTTGAGGGTATTGCGTCACAGTCGGTTGTCTACCTCAACGGCGCGCCGCTCAAGCGCAATTTCAGCGGATATAACAGCTTTGAAATCGATATATCCGATATGGCGATTTACGGCGACAAGGAAAACGTCCTTGCGGTTTATGTGGATACTGCCGAGCATGAAAGCTGGTGGTACGAGGGCGGCGGAATCTACCGCGATGTATGGCTTATCAAGACCGAGGACGTTGCAATCGACCTTTGGGGCGTATATATCGCGCCAAAAAAGCAGTCGGACGACCTGTGGAGCGTGAGAATCGAAACCGAGCTGATAAACTCCCGCTATGACGCGGCAAACGTCAGCGTTTCGCATACCCTGCTTGACGCGGAGGGAACGGCGGTTGCCGAATGTTCCTCTGAAACTGTGCTTGACCTGCGCAGCAAGGGCAAAACCCGTGCGGAGCTTACGGTCAGTGCGCCAAAGCTGTGGGACATTGACAGTCCGTACCTTTACAGCGTGAAAACGACCGTTGCGGCTGAAGGCGAGGTTGTTGACGAGCATACCGACAGGACGGGATTCCGCACGTTTTATGCTGATCCGGAAAAAGGCTTTTTCCTCAACGACCGCCACGTCAAAATCAAGGGCGTTTGCTCGCATCAGGACTTCGGTCTGACGGGCAAGGCGGTTTCGGACAACGTACACCGCTACAAGGTCGAGCTTATAAAGGAAATGGGTGCAAACGGCTACCGCACAAGCCACTACCCGCATCCAAACGCGGTTATGGACGCGCTTGACGAGCTTGGATTTATCGTCCTTGCCGAAACGCGCTGGTTCAGCACGGCGGAGGAGAACCTTGAACAGCTTGAAATGCTCATAAAACGCGACCGCAACCGACCGTCAATCTTCTTCTGGTCACTTGCGAACGAGGAGCCTATTCTTAAAACCGAGAGCGGGCGCAGAACATTTAAAAACCTTAAAGCGTTTGTCCAAAAGCTCGATGACACGCGGTATATAACCACCGCCGACAACAATTTTGAGATGGACAGCGTATTCCCCGAGCTTGACCTTGTGGGCATAAACTACAACCTTTTCAAATATGACGATATTCACCGCGAGTTCCCGAATATGCCGGTGTTCGCATCGGAGTGCTGCGCGACAGGCACAACCCGTGGCTGGTATGACGCGTCAAGTCCGGAACGGTCATATGTTGACGCATACGACAAGGATGTTGACCGCCTTTTCAAAAGCCGCGAGCGGACGTGGAAATTCCTCACCGAGCGCGAATGGGTCATGGGCGGCTTCCAGTGGATTGCGTTTGAGCACCGCGGCGAAACCTTCTGGCCGCGTCTTTGCTCGCAGTCGGGAGCAATCGATTTGTTCCTTCAGAAAAAGGACGCGTTCTATCAGAACCAGTCGCACTGGATAGAGGACAGACCAATCGTCCACCTTCTTCCGCACTGGAACTTCCGCGGCAGAGAGGGCGAAAAAATCCGCGTAGTCGCGTACACCAACTGCGAGGAGCTTGAACTGTATCTGAACGGAAAATCCTTGGGCAAGCAGCAGATAGAAAAATACGGTCACGGCGAATGGCAGGTAGAATACGAGCCGGGTACAATCGCCGTAGAGGCGCGCAGCGGCGGTAAAACTCTCTGCCGTGACGAGCAGACAACAACCGGACGTGCGGAAAAGCTGAATCTAAGGCTTGACAACCGTGTTTCGGGCGCGAACGGCCGCGACACTGCCGTAATAACCTGTTACTGCACCGACAGTGACGGTCGTTTTGTTCCCGACGCTGCGCCGTTTGTCAATTTCAGCACAAACGGACTCGGAACTATAGTCGGCACAGGCTCCGACATCTCCGACACTACGGCGGTTTCGCTCCCGTCACGCAGAATGAGGATGGGTACAATCACCGTTGCGGTGCTCGTCGGCAAAACGGCGGGTGACCTGAAGGTGTATGCGTCAAGCGAGAATCAGGAGGGGACTGTCCTTACAATTCCTCTCAATGAGGTTAAAGGATAAAAGCAGTGTATAAGGTTTGCCGCGGTTGGCATAACCGCGGCTTGCCGATTTTGCGTTGTTGAAAATGTTTTAAAGCAGCAAAGGAGCAGCGATTATATTCTGCTGCAATTAAAGAATCCTGTGGGCTTTTTGCCTACAGGATTCTTTGCCTTTATCACGGATTGCACTGTCCGCACGGAGTATAGCCGTCCGCGATTGCCTTTTCGCGGGTGCAGTGAAGGTATATCTTGTTAGTTC
>URZD01000161.1 GCA_900552305.1 uncultured Eubacteriales bacterium | reverse complement strand
ACTACAAAAACAAAAAAACGGTTGACCTTGCCATGCTGATGCTGCTTAACAACCGTGATTTGAGTATTGAGGAAGTCAGCTCGCGGCTCGGCTTTGAGTCCTCCACCTACTTCCGCCGCATTTTCAAAGCCTATGTCGGCTATACCCCCACCGAATACCGCCGCATCGCCCCGCACGGAATGTAAAAGTTTATATCCGAAATTTACCACACACAAAACCCGAGCCGCAGCGGGCATTTGCCCGCAGCGGCTTGGCTGACGTTCTCTATTCTTCTATGTATGTAAAGCTCTCCCACGGAATGTCCGCAGCCGCTTTTTTACTTAAAATTTTATCTATATGCAGCAGCAGCGGAAAATCCGCCTTGTTTAATACACCCTTTTCGATATTCAGCTTAACGGCTCTTGCCACCCTTTCGGCTACGACAAGCGACTCAAGCGTTACGCCCTTCAGCTCCGCCTTTGCCGCGTCTATGTCAAGTCCCTTGCCGAGAAGTATTCCGACAAGCCGCGTTCTTCCGCCGTAAACCGTCACATAAAGGTCGCCCGCCCCGACGCACAGATTATTCAGACTCAGCGCGTTTTGGAACTTTAGCAGCTTGTATATTTCCCTGACCGCCTGTCCGAACACAGCCGCCTGAGAATTAAAATGGAGCGTATCGTTTCCGAACTCCCTCTTATTCAGACCTATAGTGAGTGCTATCCCCAAAGCATAGCCGTTTTTCAGTGCAACCGCGCTTTCGATACCTGTAACATCCGTAGTAATGCTTATATGATAGTAGTCCGTTTCCATTCTTTTTTTAAGGTATTTAAGAACTTTTATATCATCTCCGCAGAACGATACCTCCGTCTGGTCGTGAGCTACAAGCTCATAGCTTGTGCATGGGCCGCCGATTGCGTTAAGAGATATTTTTTTGCCCGTTTCCAAAATCTTCTTTTTCCATAAATCCGGATATGTCAGAAGCCTTCCGTCTGCGGTGTCCATAAGTCCCTTTGTAACTGTCAGCACGGGCGTATTGTCGGGAATCTGCGGCAGAACCTTCTCGCCGAACCATTCAACGCCAAAGCTGCTCACGCCGCCTATAACCGCATCCGCGCCCTTTAACGCCTCGGAAAGCTCCTCTATCTGATAAAAACTTATTCCGTCAGGGAAATCCTTCTCAAATTTCGGGTGTCTGTTGTTCTCAATGCACCCCGATATTATTTCTCTGTCAAGGTGAGTACCCACAACTCTGACCTCATTTTTATTCTCTCTTGCGGGAAACGCAAGGGCGCTGCCCATCATTCCCGCGCCGACTATTGTAATAACTGCCATTTTTGACTCCTCCTGATTTTTTTTGAAAATACTTGAAAAACTTTTTCCAATATGATAACATTATATTTAATAGATTAGCCGCTGTCAATACGCGGCAGCAACATTGAAACATTGTCATACTTTTTCACAAAGGAGCTTTATTATGATTACATACGAAAGGCAGCACGCCATTTTAAACTATTTGTCGGAAAAAAAGTTCTCCACCGTTAAGGAGCTTTCCACGGTTGTCTGGGCAAGCGAATCATCTGTCAGGCGCGACATAAAGAGCCTGGCGGAAAAAGGATATGTAACGCCTCTTTACGGAGGTGTTGTCCTGTCCGACTATGCAAACACGGTTGTTCCGATAGGTCTGCGCGATTCCTCAAATTCTTCGGTAAAGGACGAGCTTGCCAAAAGGGCGGCGGACTGCGTTTTCAGCGGCGCGTGCATATTTATGGACGGCTCGTCAACCGTTAAAAGAATCGTGAAATACCTTGATAAATTTAACGGTCTTAAAATCATCACATACAATCAGCGGATTTTCAGCGAATGCAAAAACCCTCAAATCAAGCTATATTGCACAGGTGGACTTTTTGACAGCAAAAGCAGCATATTTTTGGGCAGTGCGGTCAGGGATTATATAAGCAACGTGTCCGCGGACATCTGCTTTTTCTCAAGTCAGGCTCTTTCCGATGACGGCGAAATCAGCGATGTGTCGGAGGATGAAACCTCCATAAGAAAGGCTATGCTCGCCTGCGCCGCGAAGAAAATCTTTCTTTGCGATTCATCAAAGCTCGGTCTTAAAAAGACATTTAAGCTGTGCGATAAGAATGACGTTGATTTGATAATATGCGACAAAAAATTACCGTGGGAAAACTAAATACCGCGCAAATTCTTGTAAAAAAAAAGAGTACGGCGGGATTAAAATATTTTGCTCACGCCGCAGGTTTGTGCGCTCTGAAGAAACCGCAAAAAGGTGTTCAACGCTTTAAATACCCGCCCGCAAGTTTGAAATTCTGTCTTTATCCGCCGCAAGCCTGCCGCCTGTCAGCACCTTGCGGATTTTCAGCTCCTTATCAAAAATCACAACGTCCGCGTCAAATCCGGGTCTGATTTTACCTTTATTCTTCAGTCCCATAATCCTCGCCGGGGTTTCCGTAATCATCGCCACGGTGTCCGCAAGCGTTGCGCCGTAATGCTTAACTCCCTTTTCAAGCAGAGTTGACGCGGTTGCGATGCTCCCCGCGAACGAGGAACGGTCGGGCAGCTTGGCAACGCCGTCCTCTATAATCACCCTGTTTTCGGGAATTTTTTCGCCCAGCCAGCTCTCCTTGGCATTCGTCCCCGCGGGTCTGAGCGCGTCCGTAACCAAAGCCATATTTTCCATGCCCTTTATCTTTACCGCAAGCTGAAATGCGCCGACCGCCATGTGCTTTCCGTCCGCAATCAGCTCCACCGTAACGCTGTCGTCAAGGTACGCCGCCTCTATCACTCCCGCCCTGACCGTCTGGTCTATCTTCCGCACGCTCGGCGTTGCGCTGTACAAATGTGTAACGTGGCTGAATCCGTTTTTAAACGCCCAAAGTGCAGTCTCGCAGTCTGCGTCACTGTGACCGAGCGACATCAGCACTCCGCAATCACACATTTTTTTTGCAAAATCCGCCATGCCGTCAAGCTCAGGAGCCGCCGTAATTCTCTTTATGACGTTTTTCCCCTCACTCAAAAGGATTTCGGTTTCCTCCTCTGTCGGACTGTGCAGCAGAGCCGCATTGTGCGCGCCCTTCTGATTCGGCGATATGTACGGCCCTTCAAGGTGTATGCCGCAAAAATTCGGGCAAAGTCCGCTAAACCGCTTATATGTATCAATCAGTTTCAGAATACTGTCAAACCTCGCCGATACCGCGGTCGGCAAAAGCGTTGTTGTTCCGCATCGCAGATGCGCCTCCGATATTCCGCAAAATGCCTCTTTTGTGCAGTCCATAAAATCGTAACCGCCGCCGCCGTGAACATGAATGTCTACAAACCCCGCTGAAACATAGTCGCCCCCCACGTCAATAACCCGGCACCCGCGCGGCAGCTCGCCGCGAAAGTCCGTGCTTTCTATAACGCCGTTTCTGATTAGTATATCCCCGCCGTATATTTTCCGCTCGGAAACAACCCTGGCATTTTTTATAAAAATATCACTCATTTTACTTATTGTACACCCTTATCTCCGGGATAGGCGAATCAAGCGCCACGCGCGCTGCGTAAAGCATAGCGTCCGGGTGCTTTTGGAACAGTGAGCAAGGAACCTTCGGTGTAACCTCGCCGTGCAGTATCTTGCGGAGCGCGCCCGCGTTCCAGTCGCGCGGCATACACATTCTGACCTTCTTTGCCATGAACATTTCCTTCATTCCGACTGTAATGCAATACTTTGGTATCGCATCAATGTTGCCGCCGCAGTTCATAAACGAATTTACCGTTCTTGTTTCGCGCGATACAGCAAGAATACGGGTCTGCCTGTTCAAAAATTCCTCGCAGCTTACGTTCTCGTCCGGCTCGGGCGGCTCGTTGAACGCATAATGCCCGTTAATGCCAACTCCGCCGAAAACCATATCCAGCTTGCCGAAACGCTTTATAAGCTCCAACGGCTCGTCAAGCTTGTCGGGATTCGGAAAATACCTGTTTTCGGGCAAAACATTGAGTTCTTCGTCAACCTTGCCGTAAAACGTCCTCTCCATACCGCCGCGGAACGAGAGCGGGTCATCCTTGTCGATGTATCTGAAATCGTCCGCTATGTATTCGTCCATATTTATAAACGTACAGTTTTTAAGGCTGACCCTGTATTTATTCACAAGGTAGGCAATCCTCGCGTACGGTCCGAGCGGTCCGTACGGCACAACCATAAGGGTCGGCTCGCCGTTTCGGTTGTTTTCCTCAACCGTTTCAAGCACCTCTATTGCCACCTTCCAGTACATATCAACCTCAGTTTCGCATACGTTGAGTTTTATGTTACTTCCCTTGCCCAAATCCTCGGGCTTAATTCTGTTAATATCCATGATTATCAACCTCCATTCTTATAATACCATGTTTTAATGCAAATAAAAATACACAAACAAGCTGATTTTCAGCACAAAACTGCTGTTTTTGCAAAATATTTTTCAATTTAACCACAAAAAACCGTTTTAACACTATTGACAAAATTTAATTTATAATATATCATATCTTTAAATAAATTTCCCAAATAAAAGTGAGGCTTTTTATGCGTACCTTTATAAGCTCAGAGCAGAGCTCGGACGATTTTATCCACATAAACAGCTGCGGACGTCAGCACTTTTGTGGTATAAATGCAGGCAGCGCAAGACCGCGCGGGCGTATCGACTATCATATGCTTTATATCTCGCAGGGCGTATGCCATGTCACGGTCGACGACAAGGAAATGGCTGCCG
>URZD01000160.1 GCA_900552305.1 uncultured Eubacteriales bacterium | reverse complement strand
GCAGCCGCCGCACAGATGTGCGGCGGCTGCCGTTAAAGCTATGACATATTTTTACTGCTGAGAGGTCAGTATTCTGTTTAGGAACACCGCCGTTTCTGCGCGGGTCGCAAGACCCTTGGGGCGAAACTCGCCGTTTTCGTAGCCGCCGAGATATGCCTTTGCGGTCATTGCGGCGATTGCCTCCTTTGCATAATCGGATATTGCATATGCGTCCGAGAACTTTGCCGAAAGCTCCGATGTTTCCGTGGGACTGATTTTGCCCTCCTTCAAAAGCACGCGATAGGCGAGCGTTGCCATATCCTCGCGCGTGATGTTGCTTTCGGGGTCGAAGGTTTTTCCGTCTCTGCCGTTTGTGTAGCCCAAAGCCTTTGCAAAGCCTATTTCCTTATAGTAATATTTGTCCGTGCTGACATCCGCAAAGTTTTCGGTGAACTCCGCCTGTTTGCCGAGCATACGCGTCAGCATAAGCGTAAAATCCGCGCGGCTCACGTTTCTTGCACAGCCAAAGCTGCCGTCACCCATTCCGTTTACTATCTGCTTTGAATACAGATTTTCAATCGCGTCCGCCGCCCACGGACAGTCCATTGTATCAATGAACGCCGAGGACGAATGCTTGTTCAGATTCTTTATAAACTCTGTCAGCACACTGTTTTTTGTTATGCTGCCCAATCGGTAATGCGCATAGCCGCCGACATTCCGACAGGTTTTCATAAGCGCCGCCTGACGTTTCAGCTCGTCCATGCCGTTTTGTCCGTACCATGCCGAGGTCGGATCGGTTTCGTCCGCGGCTCTGTATGCTGCCTGACCTATCACGAGCTTTGTTTTTGTCCCGTCAAGCTGTGCGTCCCACCACTTGACTATTTTTTCAAAATCCGCAATACCGTAGCCGATGTTCCAGTAAACCTGCGGCACAAGCCAGTCAACAAGGTTTTCCTTCGCCCAAAGTCTTGTGTCCGCATAGTAATCATAATAAGCCTGTCTGCCGCTTGTGTCGCTGCCTTCAGGGTTTGAAGCCTTATTCGCCCAAATTCCGCACGGACTTACCGAAAAAATTACCGATTCCCTTACGCCCTTTACCGCGGTGCGAATTTCCTTGATAAGGTTTGTTATGTTATCGCGCCGCCAGTCCTCAATATTTCCGAACGCGCCGCCGTATTTTGTAAAGGTTTCCGCATCGGGAAAATCGCTGCCCGGATAGAAGTAATCGTCAAGGTGGATTCCGTCAACCGCGTAATTTTTGACAAGCTCCGCAGCGCCGTCCGCAATCAGCCTGTTTGACTGCGGCTCGCCGGGGTTAAGATACAGCTTGCCGTCACTGTGTTTGACAACAAGCTCCGGATATTTTACCGCAATACTGCTTTGCGACTGCAAATCGTTATCCTTCTCCGATGCAGTCACGCGGTACGGATTTATCCATGCGTGAACCTCGATTCCCATTCCGTGCGCCTTTGAAACAAGGTATTTAAGAGGGTCAAACCCGTCTGCGGGCGCCTTGCCCTGCTCTCCTGTCAGATATGCCGACCACGGAAAAACCTCGGATTTATAGAACGCGTCCGCTGACGGTCTTACCTGAAAAAACAGCGTGTTATAGCCGAGCGCGCGCGTTTCCTCCAATATTCTGTCCGCATCCGCACGAAGCCGCGCCGAATCCTCGTCCGCGCTGCCGGGATAGTCCAAAGAGAACACAGTTGCCGCCCACACCGCCTTTATCTCTCTGTCCTCTGCCGAAACGCGGCTTGCCTTGTTTATCTGCGGCATAATCGAATTAAGTATGCAAAGCGCTCCGATAAGTACGCAAATTGCCTTTACGGTTTTTGTCATAAGCTCACAGCTCCTTTTAAACTAAAATTTTTCACATTTTGCTCTTTATTTCAATATTATAATAGTATGCAATAAGTTCTGTCCGAAGGATAACGGATTTATGCCCTCTAGGGCGGGTTTCGGTTGCTCTCTTACGGTCAGTCACGGTACAATGCTCCGCCGCGCCGGTCCGCCGCGCGTTGTCGGAAATATTCACGGCGGACGGAAAGGTTTGGTATTCTATGCTTAATGTTTACGATGCAATCGCGCACGTTCACGGCAGCGATCTTGCTCCAGAAGTTCACGGAACGGTGAAATTCCTCGGCGTTTCCGACGGCACATGGGTAGAGGCGGAAATCTTCGGTCTGCCGCCGTTTTCCGCAGCGACCGCCGATACTCCGCAAATAGGTCCGTTCGCCTTCCATATCCATAACGGCAGCTCATGCGGCATGCCGCACGGCGATGAGCCGTTCTCGGACGCGCACGGACACTGGAATCCCGGCAATGACGTACATGGCAACCACGCGGGCGATTTTCCCGTTCTGTTCTCCAACGGAGGAACTGCAAAAATGCTGTTCTTTACCAACCGTTTCAAGCCGAGCGACATAATCGGTAAAACCGTTATAATACACGAATCGCCCGACGATTACAAAACGCAGCCTACCGGCAGCGGCGGCAAACGTATCGCGTGCGGCGTTATCATCTCTGCCGAAAGTATACGCTGAAAATACGCAAAGCGTTTTCGGTTAACCGCCGCACATATAAAATAAAGGAGCATTTTGCTCCTTTTATTTTATACCAAGTTATGTTATCGGTCAAGCCTTTTTTGTCATATTCCGCCCGAGCCGCCGCGCGGAATACTCACGCGCCGCATTTTTCATCTTATATCGCGGCGGTTTTTACGTTACCGTGTAAAAATATGTCTTTAAGGTGCGAAGCCGACAGCCTTCCTATTCAAGTCCCGCGCCAAGCTCGCTGAGCTTTTTAAGCTCATAGAATTTGCCCTTTTTCGCCATAAGCTCGTCAAATGTTCCCATTTCAACACATCTGCCCTCATCCATAACAACGATTCTGTCAGCATCACGGATTGTAGACAGCCTGTGCGCAACTATAAAGGTTGTTCGCTCTTTTATCAGGTGTGAAATCGCCTTCTGCACCTGATACTCCGAGATATTGTCAAGCGCCGAGGTCGCCTCGTCAAGTATAAGTATTCTCGGGTCACGGATAAGCGCCCTCGCGATTGAAATTCTCTGCTTCTGCCCGCCGGAGAGCTTGTTTCCGCTCTCACCGACCATTGTATCAACTCCGTTTTCAAGAGTCGGCAAAAATTCGTTTATGTTTGCCTCCTCCAGAACACGGCGGAACTCTTCCTCGCTCACATTATCCGTACCGTAAAGAATGTTTTCCCTTATCGTTCCGGGGAACAGCACGCTTGTCTGCGGCACTACCGATATAAAATGTCTGTACGCGCTTAAATTAAGCGCGTCAATCGGCTTTCCGTCAATCAGAATCTCGCCCCCGGTTGCCTTTAAAAATCCGATAATCATGTTCATAATTGTCGACTTGCCCGAGCCGGAGCTGCCGACAAACGCAACACATTCACCCTGTTTTACGTTCAGACTGAAATCCTTTATTATGTCCTTTTCGGTATTCGGATAGCGGTAATAAACGTGTCTGAACTCCACCGAGCCGTGAACGTATCTTAATTTCAGCTTGCCCTTGTTGTCCTCTATATCGTTCGACAGCATTATCTCCGATACGGAGCGTACCGACTCAACGCCCTTTGCAAGCTCGGGGTAGATATTCAGAACGCTTTGAACGCCGTTCGATATTGCGCCGAAATACGACTGAAACATCACAATGTCTCCGACCTGAATTTTGCCCTTTATCGCAAGGTATGACGTAAACAGCAGGCACATCGCGCTTATACACTGGCTTATAATCCATGACACCGTACTGAAGTAATCGTTTGTTTTGTCAAGCGTCAGACCTTTTTCGTAAAGCGTGCGTATATTGCGGCTTACGGATGAAATTTCCTTGCTTTCAAGTCCGTGCGCCTTTGTGACCGGCAGCATATCCATCATTGTGGAAACCTTTGCGGAAATATTTTCGGATTCATGGCGAAAGCTCCTGTTGTTCTTTGCCATTTTCCGTCTGAAAATATACACCGCCGACACGTTTATCGGTACAACGCACAAAAAGAACAGCGTAACAATTCCGCTCTTTGACACCGAGATACAAACCGACACAATTACGTTCAGAATCGCGGGTATCAGCGATTTTAAAAAATGCATATTAAAAAACTCTATCGCCTCTATATCGCGCATGAACTTTGCCTGTATTCTGCCCGTTTCTATCTCCTTGTGATATGTAATCGACAAATGCTGGATTTTTCTTATCAGCGTATTCCTAAGCCCCGCGCCGATTGTTCTGAGCAGCTTGTTGGTATATTTTGCATACAGCATATGCGACCCGAAGTTCTGCACTATAAGAATTATCAGCACCAAAACATTAAGCAGTATATCCCTCTGCGTATGCGGCGTAGGGTTTGCCGCACAGTTGATAATGTTCGCCGTAATCACCGGCAGCGCCCACACCGCCGCATTTTTAATCAGCATAAGAATTGTTGACATCACAATCTTACCGAAATTCTGTTCAAATATTCGTTTTAGGATACGCGCACCCGCATTTCCGCCGCCGCCCGTTTCGGTAAACAGACATTCGTAATCCGGTATGCCGTTTTTGGGTTTCTTTGCGTCCTCGCCCGTGTCGGGCGCACTGTCCAATTCCTCCTCCGGTACGGTTTCCTCCGCTTCCTCCGGTATTCCGTACTCGCTTTGGATTTCGTGGAACTCGTCCAAAAATTCCTTTCCGAACGACTGCGGCGATGTCCGCTTTTCGGCATCCGCCGCGGCTTCGGCTGGCGCCGCAGCCCTCACGCCTTTT
>URZD01000159.1 GCA_900552305.1 uncultured Eubacteriales bacterium | reverse complement strand
GATAAAAACCGTTATCAGACCGTTTACGCAAAGGAGTCCGGCTCGGCAGCTGCTCCGACGGCGGGACTGCATTTTACGGACGAGCTGCTTGAAAAAATCCGTGCAAAGGGCGTAAAGACGGCGTTTGTAACCCTTCATGTGGGTCTTGGCACATTCCGCCCTGTTTCGGTTGACAATGTAGAGGAACACAAAATGCACTCGGAGTATTATGATGTATCGGAGGAAGCCGCGCGTGTGATAAACGAAACGAGGAAAAACGGAGGGAGAATTATTGCGGTCGGTACAACCTCGGTGCGCACGCTTGAAACCTGCGCGGCGGAGGACGGCACAATCCCTGCCCAAAGCGGCAATACCGAGATATTCATCTACCCCGGCTATCGGTTTAAGGCGGTTGACGCGCTTATTACGAATTTTCATCTTCCGGAGTCCACTCTGATGATGCTGATTTCCGCATTTGCGGACAAGGATACGATAATGCACGCATATTCCGAGGCAATCCGTGAGCGTTACAGATTTTTCAGCTTTGGCGACGCCTGCTATATTTATTAAATATTTATATTATACATATTTAATATTGACATAGCCGATAATATTATATAATAGTAACAGATGGGGTGATTTATATGGCAAAAACCAAAACGACAACCACAATTACTATCGACAGTGACATTAAGGCTCAGGCACAGGAACTTTTAGCGGATTTCGGACTTGATTTATCAAATTAACGATAATGAGTTGGATTCTATATCTGACCCGTACAGGTACATACAGCGATTTGTTTTAATCGATTTTTATATGTAGGCAAATGCAAAGGCGCGGCGGACTGATATCCGCCGCGCCTTTATAATCACAGCTACTTTTTAATCTCAATCGATGTTGCGCCGTCTGCTCCGCCGATGATTCCTACCGCACCGCCTGCGGGATAATGCCGTCCTTAAACATTTTCGCATTTCCCTCATACGGGATTTTTACGGTCGGATAACCCACTGCGTACGGTGCAACCCGGTAAACCGAGAAGTAAAGTACAAGTCCGTCATCAGTCATAAGGAAGGAAACATTGTCCTTCTCCTTTTCTACCTCCGGAAGAATCATCTTCACCGCTTCCTCGTCAAGGCCCGCGCTGCCGTTTGAAAGCTCCTTTGTAAAGGTGTCAACAACCGTCTTGCCGATTTCCTCCTTTGTACCGTTTAAAACGTCGCCGAGCGCAAGCTCCTTTTTGTTCTTCATATCAAAGGTTCTTGAAACTCTTGCCGAATTCGGATGCGCTCCGCCCGTGTACTGTGAGCAGAACACGGTTACCGAAAGAATATCATCGGTGTCGCGGGTCGCGTCATATACCTGAGTATACGTCATCGGCAGAAGCGCGGACTCTTCGTTTATTTGCTTTAGCTCCTTTGCGTCGTCAACCCACGTCTTGACCTCCGCAAGTCTGTCCTCGGTGTACTTTTTGTATTCCGCGTTCAGCTTGGTGATAAATTCGTCATTTTCGGGGTTTTCTATCTCCGGGTAGGTTGCGTCAAAGGTCACAAGAACCTTCCCGCTGTCGTCCTTAAAGCTCTCTGTGAGCTTTATACCCTTGATTTTGTGCTGCGTTGGCTTATTCACGATCTCAACCGTGTTGGTTTTTTCATTCCAGTTGACAATCGCGCCGAGGGATTCGGATACGGCGCGAATCGGAACAAAAGTTCTGTCCGCAACCATTTTTGACGGAACGTCCAGCTTAACTTCTCTTTCGTCACCCGTTCCGGTATATACCGTAAGAGTGTCGGAGCCTATCTCTGTATACGCCGTACTTATTCCGCGCGATGCGAATACATAGGATATATTATCGTATTCGTTGTAGTTCACCGTGCAGCCGAGAGCCTCGAATATAGCGCGCATAGGCACAAGTGCTCGGCCGTTTTCCATAATCGGCGGTCTGTCTAATTTCAGAGCCGCGCCGTCAACTGTAACCGCAATGGCTTTGTCCGTGTCCGCAAACACTCCGCCCGTACCGATGGCAACCGCAGCCGCGGTCATTCCGCATAAAAATCCTCTTAATGTTTTTTTCATAATTATTACATCCTTTCTGCCGCTCCTTGCGGCAATTAAAATTTTATTGATGCTACGCCGTGCGGCAAAGCTGTATCGACGCCGCGACGCGCACTTATAATTTTTCGGTTTTGTGCCGAGCGCGTCTATTTCAGCCTGCCGAAGCCTGCCGTTTCCACGCACTGCTGTCCCTGCTCTGTCAGCATAAACTCCGCCATGCGGCGCGCAGGCGAATCCTGAGGCTCGCTCTTTCTCATAACTATATAGGTATTGTTCGAGAGCGGGTACGTTCCGTTTGCAATCGTTTCGTCGCTCGGATAAACGCCGTCAATCTCCAAAAGCTTAAGCGTTGTGTTTGTGTTATAAAACATATCCATATTTTTAAAGTAATAGTAGATACTGTAGCCGAGCGCGTAGCCTTTGGGATTGTCCGTCTTTGCGCCCATTACGTCCGTCAGTACGTTCGACATCGAGATTGACGTTGTTTCGTTTCGGATTTTCTCGTTTATCTGATTTCCGTTCAGGAAGTGGCGCTCCATCTGCGCGTGGCTGCCGCTGTCGTTGTTGCGGCAGTACGGATAGAGCAGCGCGTCACTGCCGCCGATTTCCTTCCAGTTCGTATATGCGTTGTCAACATATATTTTCGTTATCTGTTCCGAGGTCAGACCCTTTGCGGGGTTGTCGGCATTGGTGAAGAATATCATCGCGTCATACGCAATCGGAATAAGCTCCAGTTCAACGCCCTTGTCCGCCGCGAGCTGCTTTATATCCTCCGCCGGGTAAACCGACGCGAACAGCATATCAACCTCGCCGTTTATCAGCCTTTCGTATGAAGTGTGGCTCTTGCTGTGCTTTTGCGGTTTGCCGAGGTGCTCCGAGCCGGAGGAAAACAGGCTTGAATAAACCGCCTCGGTAAACGGATAAGTCGAGGTCGAGCCGTCAATCACCGGCATCTTTTTGTCAAAGCCGTATTTCACCGCCGCCTGTGAGGGGTAGACTTGGTGTCTGTCATAAAGCTGCATTATCATTTCCGCAATCTCAAAGCGGGACGCCGCCTTTTTGGGGTTGGCGTAAAGATAGTCAATCGGCACGCCCTCTGCGTCAATCTCCGTTTCGGAGGTCACATGATCTATCGGAACGGAGCTGCCGAGCACTCTGTATGCCGCTTTTGCCCAATCGGAAACCTCGCTTTCGTCTTTAAAGCTGATATATTGGCTGTCCGCGCTTGTTGCGTTTTCGGGGAGCTTTATAAGTCCCGCCGCAGCTGCCGCATTTGCCGCCATTGTCACGATTTCCTCGCGGCTGACATTTCGCTCCGGACTGAAGATTTTTTCGGTATCGCCCTTTACGAATCCGATTGCTTTTGCCGCGCCGATCGCGGTATTGTACCATGCGCCGTCCCCGACATCTTCAAAGCCGCCCGCGGGGTAGTCGATTCCCTCCGTGCCGAGCATACGCACAAGCATTGCCGCCGCCTCCGCGCGGGTAACCGCACGGTTCGGGTTGGCGCTGCCGTCCTCGTCACCTTTTATTATCCCATGCTCCGCAAGGGAGTTCATAACATAAAACTTGTAGCTGTCATAGTCCACGTCATTTTCTATGTCGTCCGGGAAGTTCTTTTCGTCCGCGATAAACGGCTCAACCTTGCGGTTTTTGTACTCTGTCGGCACTGTCGCGTGCATATACCCGTCATAGCACACCGAAAGCGGAATAGTCTGCTGCGTGTCCTTATATCTCAGCAAAAGCCGAGTATATTTTCCCCAATCCTCCAGAGAGATTTTTTCGCCCTCGCTGTAGGGGATTGAGATTTGCGTAAACGCGTTCGCCGCTGCGGTATCCTCCGCAAATACGGTCGGGATTGCCGACACCGCCATCGCCGTGCCGAGCGCCGCGGATAGAATTCTTCTCGTTTTCATTGTTCAATACCTCCTTTATTTTGCCTTTCTACCTATAAGACTTTTGGGGGAATAAAAAAGTTTCACATTTTCCAAAATTTTTATACACATTTTCGTGGAAATATGTTAAAATAAAAAAGCAGCGAAGGCACAGCGCGCAAACAGCCGCGCTGCGACGCAAATTCGCCGAAAAATACAGCCGAATTTTTACGAGGGGTAACGAAAACATGAAAAAAACCGCAATTATCGATTTGGGGTCAAACTCAATCAGAATGAGCATATTTGAAGAAAAAAACGGCGGGTGTGCCGAAACCGCCGCGTACCGCAGCGTTATCAAGCTGAGCGAGGGCATGAACGAAAGCGGAGTTTTGCAGCCGCAGGCGCGGCTCCGCGCGGTGCGCGCCCTGCTTGAATACAAAAGCATAATTTCCGCGGAGGGGGTTGAGTGCGTCCGCGCGGTTGCGACCGCCGCGGTACGCAAGGCGAAAAACCGCGCGGAGTTCCTTGCGGAAGTTCGTGAAGTGACAGGCATGGATATCGAGGTCATAGACGGCAAACGCGAGGCTTACTATGATTTTCTTGCCGTCCGCGAAAGGCTGGGCGGCGGCTCCGCGGTAATCTGCGACATCGGCGGCGGCAGTACCGAGATAATAGCGGCTTGCGGCGGTGACGCGCCGAGGTTTGCCGTAAGTATTCCGTACGGCTCGCGCAGTATTTGCGAGATGTTCTTTTCGGACGGAGAAACCCCCGCGGCATACGCTGCGGCGCGCGCCTTTATTGCCGAATGTATTGAAAAAAAGTGTCCGACCGACGATTTCCGCGGCTTGCCGCTTGTCGGCATAGGCGGCTGCCTGCGCGCTCTCTCAAAGTATGACCTTTGCGATGGCACGGCA
>URZD01000158.1 GCA_900552305.1 uncultured Eubacteriales bacterium | reverse complement strand
TTATTATATCAGATTTTTGGGTGTTTGTCGACTCTATTTATATTATACCACTCCAAAAAGAGGTTTGCAATGTATACAAACCTCTTTTTAAGCAGTTATTTAATTACTCTTCTTCAAAGGCATCTTTACCCAAACCACATGTTGGGCAAACCCAATCCTCAGGTACATCATCCCACGAAGTGCCAGGTTTTATGCCGTTTTCAGGGTCTCCAACCTCAGGGTCATAAACATAACCACATGGACATACATATTTTTTCATCATAAAGCCTCCTTTTAAACAGTACTTAAACTACTTGTTCATAATTTGAGATATTGTGTCCATTATTTTACCATGACACCCTCCGCATCCTGTTGAACATTTTGTGATTTTCTGAACATCTTCAAAAGCTTTCTCGACATTTTCAAATTTCGATTCACTGTGAAGTGCATTTTCAACATCTGCATAGGTAACATGTTTACAATTACAAATAATATAATTCTCCATAAAATATCACCATTCAAAATTAACCGAAATATCTCTTGAGCATACCCTCAAAGCCTTTTCCGTGTCTTGCCTCGTCCTTTGCCATTTCGTGTACGGTGTCGTGGATAGCATCGTAGCCAAGCTCCTTAGCCTTTTTGGCAAGCTCCAGCTTTCCTGCGGTCGCGCCGCACTCTGCCTCTGATCTGAGTTCAAGATTCTTCTTCGTAGACGGCGTAACAACCTCACCCAAAAGCTCCGCAAACTTTGCTGCGTGTTCGGCCTCTTCCAAAGCGGCTCTCATATAAAACTCGCCGATTTCGGGATAGCCTTCGCGGATTGCCTGACGGCTCATCGCAATATACATACCTACCTCGGTACATTCGCCCTCAAAGTTAGCCTTGAGACCCTCGTAAACCTCCGGGTCAACCTTATCCTTTGCACCAACGCCGATTACGTGCTCGCATACAAAATTAAGGCTGCCTTCCTCCATAACCGTGAACTTGTTACCGGGAACACCGCACTGCGGACATTTTTCGGGCGGGTTATCTCCTTCGTGAACATATCCGCATACAGGACAAACAAATTTCATTTCAATCACCTTTCTTTTTTGTAAATTTTTTTATTATTTTTTATAAATCAAGTATCTTTAGATACCTTATTATTTTGATTATTTTCATTTTTGCAATTCTTGCACAAGCCGTAAAAAACTACGCTGTGTTCTTCAATTTTGCCGGCATAATTCTGTTGAATGCGTTCAACATACTCGGTAAAATCTCCCGCCGGAATATCGTCAATCCTGCTGCAGTGCCTGCAAACCATGTGGTAATGCACGCTTATATCCGCATCGTAATGTGCAGTCTCCGAATCGACGTCAAGCCGTTGTATGACACCGTCGTCAACCATTCTTGAAAGATTTCTGTAGACGGTAGCAAGGCTTATCTTCGGAATATGCCTGCGTACCTCGGCATACACCTTATCCGCATCGGGATGCTCTTTTGTGTTTTGCAATACATGCAAAATTATTTCCTTCTGCCGACTTCGTTTTCCTTTTATCATATAAACTCTCCTAAAATGATAATAATTATCATTACTGTTTTAGTTTAACACAAGATATTTAAAAAGTCAAGAACTTTTTTAAAAAATTTTTTAAAAGCAAAATTTGCAGCAGTTGTCAAAACGGAATGTCTGCACAAAAGAAAAAAAACTTCATAATATATAGCATAAGCCTGATAAAAGGGATACAGGCGAACGCAGAAAGGAGAGGCGGAGATGGATGAGTCTGTAAAAATAAACAAAATAGCGTTTATAGGCGGAGATATGCGTCAGGTGCGGGCGATAAACAGAATTTCGGAAAGCGGCAGGGAGGTAGCGGTATTCGGCTTTAACAGAGATGTTATACATAAAATGGATAATTCGGTTGTTAAAGCGGAAAACATTGCGGCAATCCCGTCGGATATACGGGTTTTTGTACTGCCGCTGCCGTACAGTATGGACGGTGAAAATATAAAAGCTCCGTTTTTTGACGGCACTATAACAATCTCGGAGCTTTTGCGAGCAATCCCGCCGGAAAGTGTTCTGCTTGCGGGGCGAGCCGACGCGCGGCTGGAGGCACTTGCGGAGGTATACGGAATAAGGCTGATTGATTATTTCAAAAGGGAAGAACTCATGGTTTTAAACGCTGTTCCGACAGCCGAGGGAGCAATACAGCTCGCGCTTGAGGAAACTCCGCATACTCTTTGCGGCTCGGAGTGTCTTGTTACGGGGTACGGCAGAATAGGAAAAATTCTGGCGCATATGCTGTCGGGACTGGGCGCGCATGTGTCTGTCGCGGCGAGGAAGCTCGGCGACGCGGCTGCCGCGGATTCGTTCGGATACCGCGGAATACAGATGTGGAAGCTGCATGATGTGGTTGATCGCTTTGACGTTATATTCAACACCGTGCCGTATATGATTTTCGACGGAGATATGCTGCGGCGGATAAGGCGGGAAACGCTTCTGATAGACCTTGCGTCCAAGCCGGGCGGAGTTGATTTTGACTTTGCCGCACGGGAGGACATAAAGGTCATTCAGGCACTTTCTCTGCCGGGCAAGGTCGCGCCCGACACGGCGGGCGATATTATAAAGGATACAATTTTAAATATTCTGGATGAGCTGGAGCGCTGATGTACGACAGCTCTGCGCCCTGTGCCGCGAAAATTGCGGTACACGCATTTTTGAATAAAGAAAGGAGTTGATGTAAAGAATGAATCTTGAAAATCTTACGGTGGGTTTTGCAATGACAGGCTCATTTTGTACCTATAAAAGAGTTTTTCCGCAGATTGAAAAAATAAAAGCGGAGGGAGCGCGTGTGATACCGATAATGTCGGAAATCAGCAGCGCGGCAGACACACGTTTCGGAACGGCGGCGGAAAATATTCTGCGGCTGAAGGCGATAACGGGCGAGAACGTGATAAAAACCATAAGCGAGGCTGAGCCTATCGGTCCGAAAAAGATGCTTGACGTTCTGATAGTTGCGCCGTGTACCGGCAACACAATCGCGAAGATTGCGGGCGGAATAGCCGATTCAACGGTTACGCTTGCGGTGAAATCACACCTCAGAAACCGCAGACCCGTGGTTATTGCTGTGTCAACGAATGACGGACTCGGCGGCAATGCAAAGAATATAGGCATTCTGGCAAGCCGAAAAAATATCTATATTGTTCCGTTCGGTCAGGATGACTGCATAGAAAAGGAAAATTCCCTTGTTTCGGACATGAACATGATAATTCCGACGGCGGAGCTTGCTCTTGACGGAAGGCAAATTCAGCCGATACTGATAACCTATTGACAGAAAAGCAATACCGTTTGGGCGCGGCGTGTTTGGACGCATACGTTCGGTATTGCTTTTTTATGCAAAATATTTGGGGACGGGTGGACTTATTCGCGCCTGAATTCCTCCTTTGGCTTTCGGTTAAACTCCTTGACATATGAGCGGTAAAAGGTTGAATAATTGGAAAAACCTGCTTCCATGCAGGCGCGGCTGATGTTCATTCCGTCCGCGCAGTATTTTTTGACAAGCATTATCCGCTTGAGGTTTATATATTTGTTTACCGTCAGACCGGTTTCCGCCTTGAAAATACGGCACAGATGATATTTTGAGATATAGAAACGGTCGGCAATGTCGCGGAGATTAAGCTCATCGCATATATTGCTGTTTATGTAGTCGATAATTCCGTTGACCTGCTTGTTTTCCGCCGCGTCGCGGGAGCTGATGTCCATATTGTTGAGAATATACAGAATTTCGACAAGCACGCCGCTGAGCAGAATACGGTTGTCCGGCGCGTTTTCGTAGTACCTTCCGAACCTTTTAAATGCGTCCAGAAGTCCCGAATGTTCAACCTGAAGGCTGTCAAGCTTACTGTTTTTGCCGATTTTCTTTTCGAGAAAAATTTTTTCAAGCTCGGGGTATTGCATATCCTCAAAAAAACGGCGGCTGATGTTTATTACCTGCCTTTCGTAGTGTGCCGCGGTTTTATGGCGGACGCGGTGCATCTCGCTGTCGTTGATGATAATCAGGTCGTTCGTGTGCAGGGGGTATGTCACTCCCTCCACGATATATTCACAGTCTCCGTTTAAAAACAGGTAAAGCTCATAGCTGTCGTGGCTGTGCAGTACAAACTGCATAAGATTCGGGGTGTCCGTACTGAGATATGAATATGAAAAGTCCATAATTTGCCTCCGTGTACCTAAACTGCTTTAGAATAAACTGAATTTATTTTTATTATAGCGTGTAAATGAGATAATTTCAATACATATATGCAAATTTTATTGCAGTTCCGAATTTACCCGAAAAGACACGGTGCGGCGTGGGAATTGCTGCGGCTTATACGCCGAAATCTGCTTAATACTCTATTTTTCGGGCCGCATAATTTTGAGAAAAGAAAATGCAAAAACTCATACTTTGGGATGATGACAAGATTAAAAAGAAATGGTAAAAGGATATTGACCGCTGATGTAGAAAGCGGCGATATTAAACAGAGAGTTTAAGGAGTGGATACATGAAAAGAATAATTTGTCTGATGCTTAGTATTGTTATTGTTCTTTCAGCCGTTCCTGCTATGGCGGCAGACAATACAGTGAAATTAACCGGTGAAGGAATTTTTATTGATAACGATACGGAAAGTACGGTGTGGGATGACCAAAAGGGCGGCGCAGTTATATCTGATATTACGTCAGATGTGAAAATCTCGGGCAGCGACGCGGCAAAGCACATTGGTGGCATGGTCGGCAGCTCTGAGGGAAATTGGAAAGGCTCGTTGACTGTGGAACGGTGCATATTCAGCGGCACAATCAACTTGCCGAATGTAAGTGACTGCGTGGGCGGAGTTATGGGATATGCGAACGATTTTGTTTCAATTTTGTACTGTGGCTTTAACGGCAG
>URZD01000157.1 GCA_900552305.1 uncultured Eubacteriales bacterium | reverse complement strand
CAGGAAATCGGCAGGGTCGGCTCGACAGGCAACTCAACGGGACCGCACCTCCACTTTGAGGTGCTGATAAACGGCTCGGCGGTTAACGCAATGCAGTATTTTAAATAGAAAATCCAGATCCGCCCGAAAAGGTATAACGGCGGCAGCCTTCGGCCGGGCGTTTGACGGCTTTGCAAGGCTGAAAATATGAGGTGAAAAACGGACATTACGCGTCTCAAAGGGTCAGTGCGCCTTTGGGGCGCGAGCCTATATTGCCTTGCAAGGACAACGGTTCAAAAAGATTGTGATTTTTTAATTACAGGGCATATAGTGCTCAACTCCCGTGTGCCTATATTATGTATTATGTAATGAAACGGCGCGTTTGCACATATGATAGTTAAGGACGGTTGAGCAGAACGGCGGCGGCTTGCGCTCGGTTACGTCTGCGGCAGCAGCCGCGCTTAGCGCGGCATAAAGGCTTTTTTGAAACAGAATATAAAAGCAAGGACGGTAAGGTAGAGAATGTATATAAAAAAATCGGTTTTGGCGGTTTGTGCCGTGGTTTTGGTTATAGCTACGGCAGTGGGGACGGTTATGGCAGTCAATCCGTTCGGTGTTCTCGGTTTTGGTGATTTTTTCAAGTTCAATACGGGCGTTGCCGTACTGAAAAGGTATTTCTATAAGGACTTAGACAATAATGATTTGGTTGACGGTGCGCTGACGGGGCTTGCCTACAGCGCAAATGACGCGTATACCTTGTATATGAATACCGATGTGGCGGAGGACTTTATGGAAAGCGTTGATTCCGACGATTATTCCGGAGTCGGACTTTATATCACAAGCGACCCGGATGACAACAAGGTTTTGGTTGTTTCGCCGCTGTCCGACTCTCCGGCGGAGAAGGCGGGAATTGTCTCGGGCGACAAGATTGTCGCGATTGACGGCAAAAACGTAAACGGCGACAACATTGACGAGGTTGCAAAATCCATGAAGGGCAAGACCGGCACAGAGGTAAAGCTGCGCGTACTCAAAAAGAGTACCGGCGAGGAAACGGACATCGTGCTGAACCGCGCCACAATAAAGCGCGAAACGGTCGAATCCAAAATGATAAACAGCGAGGTAGGATATATCGCAATAACCCAGTTTGGCGTACACACCTATGATGAATTTGCCGAGCAGTTTAACGCGCTGACCCAAAAGGGCATGAAAAAGCTTGTGATTGACCTGCGCAACAACCCGGGCGGCTATGTGGATATGGCGGTCAAAATTGCCGATACGTTTATCGACAGCGGCGATATTGTGTACACAATGGACAGAAAAGGCAAAAAGCGTTACCACAAGGCAGAGAAGGGCGCGGTTGATATTCCGATTGTCACGCTGACAAACGGCGGCAGCGCAAGCGCGAGCGAGATTCTTATCGGCGCACTGAAGGATCACGGCATTGCAAAGAGCGTGGGCGAAAAAACCTTTGGCAAGGGAGTAACTCAGATACCGTATCAGTTCTCGGACGGAAGCATTATAAAGGTTACCGATTCAAGATACTACACGCCAAGCGGCGTCTGCATTGACAAGGAGGGCATAAAGCCGGACATTGAGGTCAAGGTTGACGCGGAGAAATACGCGGATATTTCAAAGATGAGCTTCAGCGAGGACGAACAGCTCCGCGCGGCGGTCGGACTGCTCGAAAAGGAGTAATCTTCGAATTGCTTGCGGCGGTTGTTTGCGCGGGTGCAGAGGATAAAGGCGGCTCATTCGGCGACAAAATATTTATGCGGCTTACAGAGGGCGCGGTGGTTTCGGTGTGCAAAAGGCTTACTCTTATGCCGGTTTACCTTCCGTACAGTGCGGCGCGGCTTAAGAAAATGCCGGAGCGGCTTGCTGCGTATATACTCGGAAAAACGGTTTCGGAATATTCGGAAGGCGGCGCGGAGATAGTGTTTTCATCACAGCTGCGCGGCATCGTTCGCGAAAACGCACGGCTAAGCCGCACATTCGGCGGGTATATCAGCTCAGACAAAGGCTATATGCACACTTTTATGCCCGATATATTAAGGAAAATCGCGCCGCGGTGCGGAATCGACCCCATGCGTGCAAGGGTGTGCATATCCGAGCGTAAGGCGGGGAGAATAAGTGAGTATCTCATGCGCGAGCTGTGCTTTGACGTAAAACGGCTCACGCTGTGTACGGAGGACTTGCCCGCGGCGGAAAAAATGTGCGCCGATTTTGCGGCGGAAACGGGATTTTTTCCAAGCATTGCGGATTTCAGCGACGGGGAGCGGCGCGGCGCGGACATTCTGCTTGACGCGGACGGCTGCCGCGTCAGAATCGGCAGGGATTTGACGGTTGACGGCGTGGAGTTAAGGCTCGGCGGGCTTGCCGCGGCGGTCGAAAACGCGGATGTGCTGCGGTTTGTCGGACGGTCGGATATACGCGGTCTTGCGGCGGCATATTTAAGCGGAAAAAATAGGTTGACTTTAGACGGAAATTGATTTATAATAAAAAGTAATTGTTTTTAATATCTTACAGGTTCGCAGTGAGGTAGGCGCACGGGAGTCGAACACAATATGGTTAAACAGGCAAATTTCTGAAAATACAGCGTTAAAATGCTCGACAATACGTAAAACGATATTATGCGGACAGAAAGGTTAAGGGAATATTATGGATAACAAACAGATTGTCCTGACGGACGAGGGACTTTTAAAGCTTGAACAGGAGCTGGAAAGCCTTAAAACCGAGAAACGTCAGGAGGTTGCGGAAAAAATAAAAATCGCGCGCGGCTTCGGCGACCTTTCCGAGAATGCGGAGTATGACGCCGCAAAGGAGGAGCAGGCGCAGGTTGAGGCAAGAATAGTTCAGCTTGAAAAAATGCTGAAAAACGCGAAGGTAATCGATCAGGACGATATAGACCTGAACAAGGTAAGCATCGGAACGCGCGTTAAGGTGTACGACGAGGAATTTGACGAGGAGGTCGAATACAGCATTGTCGGCTCGACCGAGGCAGACCCGTACACAAACAAAATTTCGGACGAATCACCCGTAGGCAGAGGTCTTATCGGCAGAAACATAGGCGAAACCGTTGAGATAGAGACTCCCGGAGGAATGGTTTCTCTTAAAATTTTAAGTATAGATAAGTAAAAAGGAGCAGTGAAACAGATTGAGCGAAAATAATATACAAAAAGAAAAGCCGCAGCAGAATATAGGCGAGCTTTTAAAGATAAGAAGGGACAAGCTGGCGGAGCTGCAAAACGATGGCGAAAATCCGTTTGCACTTACGTCATACGACCAGGACACACACACGGCTGATATTATCGATAATTTTGACAATATGGAAGGCAAGACGGTCAGCATTGCGGGCAGGCTTATGTCAAAGCGCGTTATGGGAAAAGCATCGTTCTTTGACCTCCGAGACAGGACGGGCAAGCTGCAGCTTTACGTTGCTCGTGACGAGCTGGGCGAGGAGCCGTACAAGAAGTTTAAAAAGCTGGACATCGGCGACATAGTAGGCATTAAGGGTGAGGTATTCAGAACTCAGAGAGGTGAAATATCCGTCCGTGCGAAGGAGTATACTCTCCTCAGCAAGTCGCTTTTGCCGCTGCCGGAGAAGTTCCACGGCTTGAAGGACCAGGATTTGAGATACAGACAGCGTTACGTTGACCTCATAGTAAATCCGGAGGTTAAAAGAGCGTTTGAGATAAGAAGTAAGGTAATCACCGCAATTCGCAACTACCTTGATTCAAAGGGATTCATGGAGGTTGACACGCCGATTCTGAATACGATTCCGGGCGGCGCTGCGGCGCGACCGTTCATCACGCACCACAATACTCTTGACATCGATATGTATATGAGAATTGCGCCGGAGCTTTATTTAAAGCGTCTTATTGTCGGCGGACTGGAGCGCGTTTACGAGATGGGCAGACAGTTCAGAAACGAGGGCATGGACGTAAAGCACAATCCGGAGTTTACCACTATGGAGGTATACCAGGCGTACACAGACTATGAGGGCATGATGAATCTTACGGAGGACTTAATCAGCACCGTTGCGCAGCAGGTACTCGGCACCACCAAGGTTACATACGGCGGTGTGGACGTGGATTTGGCTCCGGGATGGGCAAGAATGACGATGATTGAGTCGATAAAGAAGTTCTCGGGCGCGGACTTTGCACAGAGCAAGACAGACGAGGAGGCATACGCTCTGGCGAAGTCGCTCGGCATAGAGGTCGAGGAAGGCTTGTCACGCGGCGAGATAATCAGCCTTGCGTTTGAAGAGAAGGTCGAGGATAACCTCGTTCAGCCTACGTTTATATATGAGTATCCGGTCGAGGTATCGCC
Source organism: uncultured Eubacteriales bacterium (assembly GCA_900552305.1). Lineage (GTDB taxonomy): Bacteria > Bacillota > Clostridia > Monoglobales > Monoglobaceae > UMGS1494. The sequence goes on along the minus strand of URZD01000157.1, from coordinate 582 downwards.
GCTTGCCAAGAGGTATAAGGACAACCCCGACTTTACTGAGAGGTTTGAGATATTCATTACGGGGCGTGAGTTCGGAAACGCGTTCAGCGAGCTGAACGACCCGATTGACCAGAAGGAGCGTTTTCTGAAGCAGGTAGAAAAGAGAGAAAAAGGCGACGATGAGGCGAACATGATGGACGAGGACTTTGTAACGGCGCTTGAGTACGGTATGCCGCCGACAGGAGGTCTGGGCATCGGCATAGACCGTCTTGTAATGTTGCTTACGGACAGTCCGTCAATTCGTGACGTGCTGCTCTTCCCGACAATGAAGCCGTTGGAGAATAAATAATCAAAGAAATGCAGTGTTTATGCGGGTTTGCGGGTTTTGAATAATCAAAAAACTACGCCACACTACGCCAATACTACGCCAATTTGTGCAAGAATTTGTGCATTGAAAGGTAACAACGCTTAATTAGAGCTGCAAATGTAATGTTTGCGGCTCTTTTTATATATATCTATGATTTCAGAACGCTTTATTTTAACATAGAGCGTTCTTTTTTTATGCAATCACACACGGAAAGGAGGCACAACAATGTCGATACA
>URZD01000156.1 GCA_900552305.1 uncultured Eubacteriales bacterium | reverse complement strand
CCGCCATAAAGTACATTACATTTGTACCGAAGGAGCGCCATATGCTCGACACAACAAGCATAAAATACGCCCCCGCACGGCATGAAAGCCAGTCGACAGGCTCGCTTATCATTCCCAGCTTCGTCAGGCACTCGTTCACCACTCCGAAATATGAAAACATATTGGAAAAAACCAGTCCGACAATAACGCTGCCTATTACGGTCGGCATAAAGTACATCGTACGGAAAAAGCTCTTGCCGCGAATCAGATTATTTGAAAGAATAAGCGCTATAAGCAGCGTAAAAACCGTCTCGAACGGAATTTTAAGCAGGGCAAACAGTATGGTATTCCCCCACATCCTCCAGTATGTAAAGTCCTCGGTAAACATTCTTATAAAGTTTGTCAGACCGATAAATTTGGTAGTGGACGGCGTCATATCATACAGATACAGCGACCACTTCATGCTCCAGAGTATCGGATATATGCTCAGTACCAAAAAGCCTATTATCGGCAGTATCAGGTACATATAGCACTGAAAAGCCTCCGACCTCGCCTCGCTCGCCATCGAGCCGGAGGGGCGGCGCTTTGCGCCGCTTTCCGCTCTTTGCTTTATTAACATAAGTCAAACATTCCCTTCTGTCTTTTTTTATCTGCTCGGATTCCAATCGGGAATTATGTATTCCTCCGGCTTTTTCGGCGGATTCGGATGATCCTGATAATATCTTGCCGACGCGTCGTTCGCGATTTTGTTATACTCCGCAATTCCTTCGTCAACCGTTTTCTGTCCGCCGAGGATTTCCTCCGTAATGTCATAGAACGACTTTGTTCCGCCCGATGAATCTCTGCCGGGCCAGCCGGGGAAGTCAATGCTTATGTCAAGCATATCCACAAACTGTTTCCACTGCTTAAGCGAATCGTCAATCTTGACGTCCTTTACCCAATCCGAGTTGTACGGTATCGAAATTCCCTGCTTATAAAGCTCAACAGCCGCGTCCTTGCCCGTAAAGTAGTCAAATACGTTCATCAGCTTTTCACCGCCGACTCTGTCCGCCGACTTTGCATTGATTACAAACGAGTATTCATAATACAGACGCTGCTTATACGCATTGTTTTCGTCAACAACCGGCAGCGGAGCTACCTCCCAGTTACACTTTGCGGGGAACTGATCTCTCCATACGCCCACGTCAAAGCTCATCGCTATCTTCATGCCGATGTTGCCCTCCGCAAAGTATGCGCGTGCCATATCGTTGTCTATGCCCGTTCTGCCAGGGAAACACGAGCCGTCCGCGATGATTCCCATCATGTTTTCAAAAAACGGCTTTGTCTGTGAAAAATCAAATACGCCCTTAAGATAATCGTAATCAAGATGACCGCCATACGTTGCCGACGGATAGATTATATCGGAATCAGCCCATGCTCCCGCCCACTTTGACGGATATATGATTCCGTACTGTTTCTTGCCTGCGTCAGTGAGCTTTTTTGCGTCCTCGCGCATCTCGTCAAGAGTTTTCGGCGGCTTTGCGTTGCCGTTTTCGTCAACTATACCTGCCTTTTTGAACATATCGGTATTGTACGCAAGTCCCATTGTGGTTGCCGCCACGGGAACGCGGTAGGTTTTTCCGTCCCATGTCGTTCTTCTGTCAACAAGAGCGTCCTTGTACTGCTCTATAAACTTGTCGCCGCCCGGAAGGTCGTCTATTGCCATAAGCCGTCCTTCCTCGATGTTCTTTGCCATATCCGGAGCCGTCATCAGGTCGGGAGCCGTTCCGTTCTGAAGCGCAAGCTCGATACTCTTTGAGTAGCTGTCGCCCGCTATGTAGGTAAATTCCAGCTTTACTCCGTCCTTTTTGCCCTGTCCCTTGTTGTACTCCTCAATCATTTTCTCGTAAACCTCTTTGGAGTGTCCCGCGCTTGACCAGATTGAAACCGTGGTCATACCGTCCGCGTCGGCGTCCTTCTTTCCGCAACCCGCGAAACAGCCTGCCGCCATAACCAGTGCGGTTGCCGCCGCACATACCTTGAAAAACTTTTTCATAAAAACTTCCGTCCCTTCTTTGTTTTGGATTTAAAAATATTTTTATACCATAATTATAAATTAGTTTGCCTTTTTCGTCCATATGGATTTTTTGTCATCTTTTCCAAAAGCACTTGAAAACCGTAATCAAAAATGCTACAATGTATACAAATCGAAATTACGGGGAGGGGAGAGCTATGTTCATACTTGCATTGATATTGCTTTCGGTGTTTGTGATACTGTCATGCCTCAGCGTCAACAAGTACAAATCTCTGATAACGCTTTACTGGCTTGTACTCACGGTTCTTTTGTTTGTTGCGGACATTTATCTTTCCAAAACCGCGAGCTACCGATTTATCACCAACGAGGACTATCAGCTTTACAGGCTTTTTTCACGGGTAAAGTACCATGTTTCCGATATTTCAAGGTATTACAACATATGCTTCGGATTTTTTATGCTTATCTCCCTGCTTATGACGGTCAGCTTTCTCCGAATCCGCAGGATAGGCGTAGTACTGTTAAGCGTTCCGATACTCGCATTTGTCGTTATGACCGACCCGTATGTGTCGCGCACGGTATTTATCCTTGAAAACACAACCTTATCCGGCATTCCGCTGCGCGCCATATCGGACAGAAGCTGTCTTGTGCTGCTGCATTTATATGTGATTTCATCGCTCGCCGCGGTTGCGGTATGTTACTTTCGCTCACATATTTATAAAAGAAGGTATCAGCTGCTCAGCTCATTTATCATACTGTCAACCACCGTATGCTTTTTCCTTTTCGTATTTGTATACGGTACGTACCGGATGCTGCTTTTCAGCAACATCTCACCCGCAAAGATACCGTACCTGACCTCGGCAAATACGGTATACTCACTTACGGAGCTGATTATCGTGGTCCTTATGACCCTTGTTCTGTTTGTGCTTGTGCTTGCCAATCCGTTCAAATATTACGACTATGTAAGAAAACGCGCCAACCGCCTTATCAGCCGCGAAATAAACAATAATCTGGGTATGCTGCTCCATACCTACAAAAATGCGTTCTGGTGCATTACAAAGCAGCTTCAGGCGGCGCAGAGCAAGCTGGATGCGGGCGATACCGAAAAAGCCTCCGAGTACACCGAAAAAACCCTCGGCGTTGCGCGGGAGCAGTTTGAAAGCATATCCAATATGCTGCTGATTATCAAGGAAAAACACATATCGTTTACGCGGGTATCGCTTAACGAATGTATAAACGCGGCTCTCGGCTCGCTTTCCGTTCCCCGCGATATACAGATTGTCTATGAGCCGCGCGGCGGAGAGGTATTTATCCGCGGCAGCCGTCCGCACATTACCGAGATGTTCGTGAATGTCATCTCGAACGCGATTGACGCGCTCACCGCCGCAAACAAGCCGGAAAAAATCATAAAAATCACCTCACTGTGCGAGGACGGTCTGTGTCTTATCACGGTATACGATAACGGCTGCGGCATTGACCGCCGTCACATAAAAAAGATTTTCGGGCTGTTTTACACGACAAAACCGCCCGCTACAAACAGCGGAATCGGGCTAAACTATGTCAGGAATGTTTTGCATATGCACCGCTGCGATATGCGGATTCGCTCTGTCCGCGGCGAGTACACCGCCGTAGACATTGTTTTTCCGCTGCCCAAGAACGCCCGCAGCTTTACAATACTTCCGCAGACATCATTTTTTGCCGATTAGGCAATTTAACATATATTGACCCGCGGCAAAAGGATTGTCCGCTGAAAATCCCGTATCACTATTTGCCCTGCGGATATGGGATTTTAAAAACAAAACGTCGGTGCAGGGCGGCGGAATGGAGTTTATCATGAACAGGAAAATTAAAGTTGCAATCTGCGATGACGCGCCATATGTCATTGACTGCATAGAAATGGAGCTTGACTGCCCCGAAATTGAGATTGTCGGCACGGCAGGCTCCGCATCGGAGTGTATTCCCATGCTCAATACGGCAAACGCGGACGTACTTCTTATCGACGTGCAAATGGAAAGCGAAACGGCGGGCATCGATATAATACCCGATATAAAGGAACGGTTTCCGCGGCTGAAAATAATTATTCTTACGAGCTTTGACGACGAAAACTACGTATTCACCGCCTTTGCGAACGGTGCGGACAACTACATTCTCAAATCGTTTGAGGACAATATTCTGCAAACGGTAAAGGACACCTTTGCCGACACGTTTTCACTCAATCCGGACATCGCAAAAAAGCTGGTAAACAAAACAAAGATTATCTCCGACCGTCAGTCGAGCATACTCTATCTTATAACGCTGCTCAGCAAGCTGTCGTCCGCCGAATATGAGGTTTTGTGCGCGGTATATGACGGGGCAAAGTATAAAGAGATTGCGGCGCAGCGTTTTGTCGAGGAATGTACGATAAAAACCCACGCACAGCGGATAATAAAAAAGACCGGCGTTTCCGGCATGAAGGAGCTTATCAAAATGCTGAAGGAAACACAGGTACTGGAGCTTATGAATAATAATTAAATTTTTCTTATACCGAACATTTGCAATTATAAGTTGCTGTCAAGTCGGTTTTGGGTAGGCAATTTAATTTTGTTTCACACAAACGGCTCTTGCAAACAGATAGCCTCAAAGCCTTATTTTTCCGCTGCCGCTAATGCCTCCGCATCACCTACAAGCTTATCCGGCAAAATATTATAAAACAGCAGCATTATATTTGCGTTTATATTGTTCGGTTCAGCTTCCAAAATTACTCTGTTATGATAAAGAGCTGTTTTATAAACACCGTTCAGCTTTTGAATTAAATATAAAGTCAAACTATATAAATATTTGCGCCGCAGGCGCAATAATCGACCAAAGCTTGCTTTGGTCGATTAAGGAGGAATGACGGCGCGTAACCGAGAAAAGTTGATAGCGCCGTGAAGGC
>URZD01000155.1 GCA_900552305.1 uncultured Eubacteriales bacterium | reverse complement strand
CTCGATCACAATAAAGAGCTTTGTCTTTTTTGACGGCGGAACATTCATTTCGTTTCTGATATTTCTTATGCCTTTTATAGCGTTCATGATTACCGTCATTTTCTGCTCCGCATCGGAGTTTAAAAACTCCTCATGATAAACCGGGAAGTCGGAAATCATTATACTTTCGCCGTCATGCGGCAGCGCCTGCCAGATCTCCTCCGTGATGAACGGCATAAACGGATGCAAGAGTTTCAGCGTGTTTGAAAGCACATAGGTCAGCACCTGCTGCGCCGTGATGTTGCTCTCGCCGCTGTCCGCAAACCTCGGTTTTACAAGCTCAATATACCAGTCGCAGAACTCGTCCCATATGAAGTCGTACAGCTTCTGAACAGCGATTCCAAGCTCGTATTTATCAAGATTTTCGGTAACCTCGCGCACAAGCTCGTTATATCTGTGCAGAATCCACTTGTCCTCGATATGCAGCTTGTCAAGCGGCGGCAGCTCGTTCTTTTCTATTGTCAGATTCATCATCACAAAACGTGACGCGTTCCAAATCTTGTTGGCAAAGTTGCGGCTTGCCTCAACGCGTTCGATATAGAAACGCATATCGTTACCCGGCGAATTGCCCGTTGCAAGTGTGAATCGAAGCGCGTCCGCGCCGTACTTGTCAACTATCTCGAGCGGGTCGATACCGTTGCCGAGCGACTTGCTCATCTTCCTACCCTGACTGTCGCGGACAAGGCCGTGGATATAGACGTGCTTGAACGGAGCCTTGTCCACATGCTCAAGGCCCGAGAAAATCATTCTTGCAACCCAGAAGAATATGATGTCATAACCTGTTACAAGCACCGAGGTCGGATAGAAATAGTCCAAATCCTCCGTCTTGTCCGGCCAGCCGAGGGTCGAGAACGGCCACAGCGCCGAGCTGAACCATGTATCAAGAACGTCATCCTCCTGACGAACTTTACCGCCGCACTTGGGGCATTTGTCAATATCCGTTTTGGAAACCGTCATCTCGCCGCACTCCGTACAGTAGAAAGCGGGGATACGGTGACCCCACCACAGCTGACGCGAAATACACCAGTCATGGACATTCTCCATCCAGTTCATATAGGTTTTTGAGAATCTGTCCGGAATAAACGAAACCTCGCCGTCCTTTACAACCTCAATCGCGCGCTCCGCAAGCGGCTTCATCTTTACAAACCACTGATTTGACGTAAGCGGCTCCACCGTTGTTCCGCAGCGGTAGCACTGACCCACGTTGTGCGAATGTTCCTCTACCTTCACAAGAAGTCCGAGCTTTTCAAGGTCGTCCACCATTGCGCGCCTTGCCTCATACCTGTCCATGCCCTCGTACTTGCCGCCGTAGGAATTTATTGTGGCGTCATCGTTTAAAACCTTTATCTGTTCAAGGTTATGTCTTAAACCAACCTCAAAATCGTTGGGGTCATGCGCAGGGGTAATCTTTACGCAGCCTGTTCCGAAGTCCTTGTCAACATATTCGTCCGCAATAACCGGAATCTCCCTTCCGACAAGCGGAAGAATGAGTGTCTTGCCGACCAAATCCTTATATCTCTCATCCTCGGGATTTACCGCAACCGCAGTATCGCCGAGCAGCGTTTCCGGTCTTGTTGTCGCGATTATAACATAATCGTCACTGTCCTTTACCGGGTACTTTATGTGCCAGAAATTGCCCGCCTGTTCCGCATACTCGACCTCCGCGTCGGAAAGCGCGGTCGCGCACTTTGGACACCAGTTTATGATACGGTTACCGCGATAGATAAGACCCTTGTTATAAAGGTTTACAAACACCTCTCTTACCGCGCGCGAGCAGCCCTCGTCCATGGTAAAGCGTTCTCTTTCCCAGTCGCACGAGCAGCCGAGCTTTTTTATCTGATTGATAATTCTGTTACCGAATTTTTCCTTCCACGCCCATACCAGCTTTAAAAATTCCTCACGGCCGAGGTCATGGCGCGTCAGTCCTTTTTCCTTGCGCAGGTTTTCCTCAACCTTAATCTGGGTCGCAATGCCCGCGTGATCCGTACCCGGAACCCACAGCGCGGCATAACCCTGCATCCTCTTTGTTCTTATAAGTATATCCTGAAACGTCTCGTCAAGGGCATGACCCATATGGAGCTGTCCCGTGACGTTCGGCGGCGGAATAACAATCGTGAACGGCTTTTTGTTCTTGTCTATCTTTGTATGAAAGTAGCCTTTTTTAACCCATTCCGAGTATATTCTGTCCTCAACCGCCTTCGGTTCATATGTCTTTGGTAATTCCTTTGCCAATTATAACATCACCTTTCCTCTGAAAAACCTCCGCGCGCAGCAGCCTTGTGCGCACACGGACATTCTGAAAGCGTTCCCTCCGCTCCCATTTGTACATATATTGTATAGTATATCAAAAATATATCGTTTTGGCAAGTTTTTTTAAAAATTTCTCGGAATAACTTAAAAAAATAATTCAAATGTATTGACAAAAGCTAAAATCTATAGTATAATTCATGTGTTGTGTTAAATTACGCTACTGTGGCTCAATGGCAGAGCAGCTCATTCGTAATGAGCAGGTTGTCAGTTCGATTCTGACCAGTAGCTCCAAGCTAAACCCTTGTAAGCAGTGTGCTTACAAGGGTTTTTTACATTTAAAGCACGTTTTTCAGCGCTTATTTGCGGCTGTCTGTTTTTGCATAATTTTGCTTACCCTTGCCCTGTTATACCTCTGTATAAAAACAAACTGAAGGTCGAACGCCGCGGCAAAAACCGAGGTTATCCAAAATGCCGCACCGCCGCCGAGCCGCTTTTCAAGCAGAATCGGCGCAAAGCTGAGCAGGACAATTAACGCATGACCTATCTCCGCATTTGCCATATTGTGGCACAGCTCGGCATAATCTCTTTTATGTATGTCAAACTGTTCCTTATTATATGTAGGAGCATATTTTTTCCACTTTTTCACGCGTATCAAATTGTAAAACCCGCGCTCCGTGCGGCATAGGGAAAACGGAGCCGAATCCCGCTCCGTTACGCTCCTGCGGCATACGGTAACCGCATACGCCGTAATAAGCCGCATTGCAAAGTGATAAAATGTCGTAAAAAACGTAATTGCAAGCGTTTCAAAAACTTCCCGCGCATATATTTTATTCAGTACCGCACAAATTATCCCCACTGAAAACGACAAAGCCGTACCGACAGCAACCGTTTTCCGTGTCCCCAAAACACTCACCCCTTTTTAAAAACCGTAGCCGGTACAAATTATGCTCCGCTGCGGTTTTCTGTTTGTTGTACTGTTTTCGGCTTTTAACCGCAACGCATTTATTTGCGTGATTCCTTTGTGCGCTGCGCAAGCTCCAGCATCTCCCGCGCGCTCTGTCTTGTAAGCTCGGTAACCGTAACGCCGCCAATTATTCTTGCAAGCTCGTCACAGCGTTCGTCCGTATCAAGCAGCTTTACGCTTGTCCTTGTTTCGCTGTCCGTTGCGGTCTTTTTGATAAGATAGTGGCTGTCAGCCATTCCCGCAAGCTGCGCGAGATGAGTTATCGCAAGTATCTGCTTTTTTGCCGCAAGACGGCTTATTTTCTCCGCGATTTTCTGCGCGGCTCTGCCGCTTACGCCCGTGTCAATCTCGTCAAATATCATGGTATCAGCCGAATCCGCGTCCGCAAGTATCGACTTTACCGCAAGCATAATTCTTGACAGCTCACCGCCCGACGCTATTTTCGACATCGGTTTAAGCGCCTCTCCGGGGTTTGCGGAAATCATAAATTCCACCTCGTCACACCCGTCCGAATTAAGCTCCGTTTCGCCATCCTTCATGCACTTTGTACACATTACCGCAAATTTCACCTTTGGCATATCCAGCTCGGCAAGCTCGTTCATTATCTTTTTTTCAAGCTCCGCCGCTGCGCTCCGCCTTTTCTCACCCAAATTCTCGGCAAGCGCTTTCACCTTTTCAAAAAGCCCGGCTCTTTCCTCACGCAGCTCCACAATACGTTCGTCACTGCCGACTATGCTCTCCGCCTCCGCTTTTGCTTTTTTCAGGTAATCGAGTATATCCTCAATTTCCATGCCGTACTTGCGTTTTAAATCGTTTATCGTGTCAAGCCGTCCCTCAAGCGCGTCAAGCTCCGCCGCACTGAAATCGCTGCCGGAAAGACACGCGCTTATCTCGGACGCTATGTCCTCAACCTCGGCAAGAAGTCCGCCGAGCCGCGAATAGCCGTCATCAAGCCTTTTGTCAAACCTCGCAATGTCCGCAAGCTCCTTTTCCGCACGGCGCAGCAAATCGTATGCACTGTATTCCTCGCCGCCGTAAATCGCGTCGTACGCGTCACCGCCGCCGCGGGCAATGCTCTCCGCATTCTGCATATATTCGCGGCGTTCCTCAAGCTCCGCATCCTCGCCCGGCGTAAGCGCCGCGCTCTCTATCTCGTTTATCTGATATTCAAGCAGGTCAAGGCGGCGTTTCTTTTCCTCCTCACTGCCCGAAAGTGATTCTATCTCGCGGTCGAGCTTTTTCAGTTTCGAGTATTCCGCGCGATAGCCTTCAACCTGTCCGCCGAGTCCCGCAAAGCTGTCAAGAAAACCGAGGTGGTTTTTGCTGCAAAGCAGGGATTGGTTATCGCTCTGACCGTGTATGTCGATAAGCATGGAGGTTATTTCCCTTGCCGACGCCGCGGGCGCGGGCATACCGTTTACGCGGCAGCTGCTTTTTCCGTCGGAGGTTATACGCCGTGTAACGATAATCTCGCCGCCGTCCGCATCAAAACCAAGCTCGTCCAGCTTGTCAAGGATTTTTTTGTCGGAGGACTCAAAGCAAACCGTAACCGACGCGGAGTCGCAGCCTGTGCGGATAAGGTCATGGCTTGCACGGTTGCCGAGCGCCATATTTATCGAATCAATAAGTATAGATTTACCCGCGCCTGTCTCACCCGTCAGCACGTTAAA
>URZD01000154.1 GCA_900552305.1 uncultured Eubacteriales bacterium | reverse complement strand
GGATATGGATTGCTGCCGCGAAGTAGTGGAGACACTATCAGATGGTTGAACAGGCAATATCGAAAAGCAAGGTATTGTCTAATGCAATTTCACCGCCCTGCGAAGCTAAAGCTTGAACGGTGACAGTTTTTTTCGGATTGTTTATTTTCCTTGTCATCGTTCGTGCGCTGATAAGGATTTTTTATTTACTCTTCTTTGCAATACTCGGATTTTAATTTGGTTTTCTGCGCAAAATAGGACTGTAAAAAACCCGACACTGTACAGTTTACCCCGGTCTGCATGCTTTTCTTTTACATATATACCAACTAAAGGACAAGGAGGAATTTGTATGTTTGACGAGATTTTAAAGCTGCTGAATAAAAAGGACTTTGTCAAGCTGCGAAGTACCTTGTCCGAAATGCAGGCGCCGGACATTGCGCTTATGCTTGACGAAATGCCGCAGGAATACGTACCCCGCCTTTTCAGGCTCCTTCCAAAAGAGCTTGCGGCGGAAACCTTTGTCGAGATGCCGCCAGATATTCAGGAGGCTCTTATTGTGGCATTCAGCGATAATGAGCTGCACGACGTCCTTGACGAAATGTACCTTGACGATACCGTTGACATCATAGAGGAAATGCCTGCAAATGTTGTAAAACGTATTCTCAGGCAGTCCGACCCCGACACGCGTTCGGAAATCAACAAAATTCTGAAATACCCCAAGGACAGCGCGGGCAGCATAATGACCATCGAATATGTCGACCTTAAAACGCACATGACCGTTGCGCAGGCATTCGACCGTATACGGAAAACAGGCGTTGACAAGGAAACCGTCTACACCTGCTATGTTACGGACGCAAACCGCCACCTTCTCGGCTTTACAACCGTAAAGGACCTTCTTCTTGCGGATATGTCCAAGGAAATCGGCGATGTCATGGAAACAAACGTCAGATTTGTCGACACATACGAGGACAAGGAAGAAGTCGCAAAGCTGTTTGACAAGTACGACTTTCTTGCAATGCCCGTTGTAGATAAGGAAACACGTCTTGTCGGAATCATCACATTCGACGATGTAATCGACGTCATCCAGGACGAAAACACCGAGGATATTGAAAAAATGGCGGCTATGACGCCTTCCGAAAAACCGTACCTCAAAACATCCGTGTATGACACCTTTAAGCAGAGAATACCGTGGCTGCTGCTGCTCATGGTTTCGGCAACCTTTACCGGTAAAATAATCAGCTCGTTTGAGGAAACCCTGTCCGCGTGCGTTGCACTCACCGCATTTATTCCTATGCTTATGGACACGGGCGGAAACTCCGGCGGTCAGTCCTCGGTTACAATTATAAGAAGTCTGTCGCTTAACGATATAGGTATGCGCGATATATTTAAGATTTTGCGCAAGGAATTTCTTGTCGCGGTGCTTTGTGGAATTACGCTTGCGATTGCCAACTTTGCAAAAATGATGATAGTCGACCGCGGCGCAATAATTTCCTCGGGACAAAGCCCCGTGCTTGTCGCGGTTGTCGTGTGCCTTACGCTTATGTCAACGGTTATATGTGCAAAACTCATCGGCTGTTCGCTGCCTCTGCTTGCAAAAAAGCTCGGCTTCGACCCCGCAGTTATGGCAAGTCCGTTTATTACGACCATTGTCGACGCAATCTCTCTTATAATCTATTTTACTATTGCTACAAGTATTCTGCATTTTTAATGATATTTCAAAAAGGCTGTCCGCGTTAAACATCCGCAGACAGCCTTTTTTATACCTGAAATACAATTAAATATCAATCCCGTATTCCTTTTTCATCCGCTCCTCCGTTTCCTTATAAAACACATCAAGCGAACCGAAATAGTTATTCTTCCACGGCTTATTCCTGCCGCAGTAGTGGATTATTACCGAGTTTTCCCGCACCCAGTCGGCAGTAAATTTCTCGGTATCAAACAAATGCGCCATAAAAAGCCGCTCCGTCATATTATAGTAGTACGGATTGAGCGAAATTATTCTCGGTCCGTACAAACCGCTTATTATGTCCTGATCGGGTAGGACAAGCGTCTTTTTGTGCTTTTCTATAAAATCAAAAACTTCTCCGAAGTCCTGTTCACTGCGGAGCCGCTCCAGATTCATCAGCATTACCCCGGAGTTTATATACGGACTGTTTTCCTCCGTATCGAGCCGTATCTCGTTTACTCGCTGCAAAAGCAGCCCCGTAACATGCGACGCGGCGGCAAAAAACGACTTTCCCATATCCATTCCGTAAAGCTCGCTCACATCGCCGTTCACTATCAAATCGGGGTCAAGATACAAAACGCGGTCAAGATTTTGCGGAAGATACCTTGCTGCGAATATACGATAATAAATTTCCTTCGGATACCGTGATGTGGTGGGCGCGCCCGCAAGGCGCTCCTCCTCCGCCTTCACCAAAATCAGCCGCCCCCGTTCGCCGAGTATTCTCTCCGTCATTTCAAGCGCCCGGCGCTTAACCGAGCTTTGCAGAAGATACACATCAAAGCTCTCCCTGGGGTTTGACCAAAGCAGCGAACAAAGCATAACATTCAGCCGCGGAATATAATTTTCGTCCAATGTAACAAGTATGTTTATTTTCGGATTCATTCATTCTTTCCTTTCAGGTGTTTTCTCTTAATCCTTTTATATGCAAATGCGGAGGTCACAGTCACGCAGACCTCAAAAACGACCGCCGCAATAAACACAGGTGATTTCGGGTTGGAAATCGCGCTGCCCATTATTGGAAATGCAATCGCAGACGGCAGCAGACCAAGCATAGTCCCCGCAAGATATTCTTTGTAGTCCGTCCCCATTGCGCCCATGTACGCGCTCAGCGGGTCGCTCGGCAGCAGACCTATAATCCGCACCAAAAACGACAAAAACAAATCATTGCCGCGGCGTAGCCTTTGAATTTCCTCAATCCGCGGATGCTTTTCTGCAATCCGTTTCACCGTATCGCCGACCGCGCTCCTTCCGATAAAGAACGGAATTGACGACATAATTGCCGTACCGACAAGGTTTACCGCAATCGCCAAAGGCAGCGGAAACACAATTCCGCTTGCGATATAAAGCGCCCCGCAATACACAACCACCGTTACGCTTTTAAGCGCAAACAGCAGCAGCATTACCGCCGCCGCTGCCGCTGTGCTTTTCGGAGTAAGACTTGCAAGCTCCGCCGCAGTGAAACGCTTTCTGTATATAAAGCAAAGCGCAATAACCACGCACCATATACAGCCAATCAAAATCTTTAAAAACGTATTCCGCGTTTTTTTATCGCCTGTTTCCGAGCCGTATCCGCCCCTATTCATAATAAACAGTGGTTTCCTCCTTCGCCTTCTTCAGCGCATGAAGTATCGCAAGCAGTGCAATTCCGTAGGCAATAAAGCCTATGCCGACAACGACCGAAACCAAAATCGCGCTTGTCATCGGCGCTGCCATCGACAAAACGCCCAAAACCGCCGTAGCCGCGCCTATTATAAGCGTCAGCCACCAGTTATCATAGCCGAACCGTTTAAGGTCAAAAGCGCGTATAAAACGCTCCACGCCGAAAATTGTCAGCCAAAGACCGACAAAGAACGCCAAAAGCTCCGCTATAAAGTACCCGTGATTGATAAAAACCAAGCCGAGTATAATATCGGATACGCCCGCAAACAGTACCGTACCCGCGCCGAATCCGCCGCGAGCCGCCGAGAAATAGAACACCAAAACCGAGATTCCCGATACAAGCGCGGAAATCCCTATCAGCCACGACATAGACAAAAGCGTTGCCGCGGGGTTACAAAGCACTATAACCCCCACCGCAATCATTATTATTGCCGATATTGTAATAGATACCTTTGAATATGTTTTCATATTTACCTCCCTGCACTCGGTTTACAAACCGCTTTACCGTGCAAAAAATTATTCTTCTGTTTCGGAGCCTTCATTGTCTTCACCGTTGGCTTGCTCATGCTCCGCTCCGCCGCTTTCCGCCTGTGCCGCCGCAGCTGCCGCCTCACGGATTTCGCTCCTGCTTATTCCGTCAAAGTCGTACCAAAAATCCAGTACCGCCTTCTCATATTCACTTCTATCAATATAATAGCTCATGGCGTGGTCTGCCCCCGGCACAACAAGCATACGCTTTGGCGAAGCACACGCTCTGTAGTTTTCGTATGTCATCTCCACAGGTACAAACTTGTCGTCTGTGCCGTGAATAAACAAAACAGGTATATCCGTCTTGGAAAGCGCGTCGGTTGTTGAATAGTCGCCCGAACCTACGCGGATTTTCTGTCTGCACAAAAAGTCCGCAATCACACTGCGCAGATTATACGCGATATGCAAATTGTTCCGCGCTATATGCTCCCAAATGGTTTTCGGCGAGGTAAAGCCACAGTCCGCCATAATGCCGTGAACATTGTCCGGGAGTCCCAAATCCGACGCCATAAGCACTGTCGCCGCGCCCATCGAAATTCCTGCAAGATAAATCGGCAAAGTTCTTCCGCAGCGGCATATCGCCCAGTTTACCCAGTCCACACAATCGTATCTTTCGGTCAGTCCAAAACCCATATAGTCACCGCCGCTGTTATTCTGTCCGCGCTGTTCCGCATAAAGTATGCTGCACCCGTTGCTGTGCCAGAAGTCAGTTATCATTCCGTAGTCATAATGCCATGAGGTGCGCCAGCCGTGAAACGCAATGATTACGCGCTCGGCATTTTCACACGGATAGAAGTGTCCGATAAGCTTTGTTCCGTCCGCGCCCACAATCTCAACATATTCAAGTTCACGCTTTGCCAACCTGTTTGACGCTTCAAGGCAGTCCTTTGCAAACTCACGGCTCAGTTCGTTATCCTTCGCCCCCGAAATACGTTTTCCTGAGCTTTTCATTATTTTGGGTTCTTCACGGTCAAGCGCCGTTCCCACAAGCAGCTTTGTCGTTACATACGCGGCTGTTGCAGCTGCCGCAGCC
>URZD01000153.1 GCA_900552305.1 uncultured Eubacteriales bacterium | reverse complement strand
CAACCGCCTGAATAATGTCGTGCCGGCTCTCGCTGCCGTTCGGAACTACCTTAAAGCCGAGCCGCTCGTACACGTTCGCGGCAAACACCGCGCCTTTCAGCGCGCCCGCCACAACGGTCGGCGCAAGAAACAGACCCTGATAAAGCCCGCGCAGCATACCCATGTTTGTGCCGACCTCTTTGCCGAGTCCCGGCGCGTTCAGCCGATATGCGCAGCGCTCTATGCACTCGCGCGTGCCGCATATATACCCGCCCGAGGTTGCAAGACCTCCGCCCGGGTTTTTAATCAGCGAGCCGACTATCATGTCCGCACCGTATTCCGACGGCTCGGAAATCTCGACAAACTCGCCGTAGCAGTTATCGACCATACATATGATTTGAGGATTGATTTCCTTCACAAACTTAATAATTGACGCAATCTCCGCGACCGAGAACGTCCGTCTTGTCTGATAGCCTTTGGAACGCTGAATCGTGACAAGCCGCGTGCGCTCGTTTATCGCACGGCGGATGCCATCAAAATCAAAGCCGCCGTCCGCAAGCAGGTCAACCTGTCGGTATTTTACGCCGTACTCGGCAAGCGAGCCGACCGAAGGACGGATTCCGATTACCTCCTCCAGTGTGTCGTACGGCTTGCCAACAGGCGACAAAAGCTCGTCGCCGGGGCGCAGGTTGGCGCTCAGCGCAATCGCAAGCGCGTGCGTGCCGCAGGTTATCTGAGGTCTGACAAGCGCGTCCTCTGTATTAAAGCAATCGGCAAAGACCCGTTCCAGCGTATCGCGCCCCACATCGTTATAGCCGTAGCCGGTGGATTCGTTAAAGCAAGCCGCGTCTACGCGGTTTTTCTGCATCGCCGAAATCACCTTCATCTGGTTGTACTCGGCGTTTGAATCAATCGCGGCAAACCGCTCCGCAAGGCTTGATATAACCCCCTCGCCAAAGCGGTATACCCTGTCGGAAACGCCCATTTTTTTATAGAAACCTTCAACATTACTCTGCATTGTCATTATCTCCTTCCGCCGCTGTCCGCGGCTCTGTCCGATTCCCTCCCCGCACCGTGCGGCAAAGGTCGGCGCTGTCCCTCGGTTTTACGGGCAGCATTACAATTATACACAATTTGGCGGAAAACGTCAACCGACAATGTGAAAGAAAGTTGATTAAGTTGTTAACATATTATTAAAATAGAAAATTATGTATTGAAATTTTTTTCGGTTTGGTATATACTTAATAAAAACCGATAAGGAGGTCAGCTTTATGAATATTTGTGTTTACGGCGCGTCAAGCGATAAAATCGATAAGGTCTACATAGAAACGGTCGAAAAAATGGGTCTTGAAATGGCAAAAAGAGGTCACGGTCTTGTATTCGGCGGCGGCGCGGAAGGGCTTATGGGCGCTGCGGCTCGCGGAATGAGTGCGGGCGGCGGAAAAATAATCGGCGTTGCTCCGTCCTTCTTTGAGGTTGACGGCGTTCTTTACGACAAATGCACCAAGTTCATCTACACCGAAACCATGCGCGAAAGAAAGCAGACAATGGAGGATAAATCCGACGCGTTTATAATGACCCCGGGCGGCATAGGTACGTTTGAGGAATTTTTTGAAATTCTGACTCTCAAGCAGCTTTGCCGTCACCAAAAAGCAATCGCCGTTTTGAATATAAACGGCTACTTTGACGATATAGCGCAGCTTATGGATACGGCGGAAAAAAGGGGGTTTCTGAAAAACGAAACGCTTAAACTGTACAAATTCTTCACCGATTACAACGTGCTGCTCGACTATATCGAGGACTATACGCCAAACTGCAAAACCATAAAGGATATGAAGCATATCGGTTAGCGCGCGGCAAAACGCGGCAAACCTACAAAACAGAAAAGAGGTACAAAAAATGCATACAGAGCTTGAAGCAAAGGGCAAGGCGGCAAAAGCGGCGGCGGCGCGGCTTTCCGTGCTTTCGTCCGAAACGAAAAACTCCGCGCTGTGCGCAATGGCGGACGCGCTGGAGGAAAACGAAAAATATATACTTGACGAGAACGCGGCAGACATTGCGGCGGCAAGGGAGAGCGGTATGCGCGAAGGTCTTTTGGACCGCCTTACGCTTAACTCAGACAGAATCACCGCCATGGCGGAGGGCATACGCCAGATTGCGGAGCTGCCCGACCCGATCGGCGAGGTACTCGGCGCGATAAAGCGTCCTAACGGTCTGCACATCGGACAGGTGCGCGTTCCGCTCGGCGTTGTCGGAATCATATATGAGGCGCGACCCAACGTCACCGCGGACGCTGCCGCGCTGTGCGTGAAGGCGGGGAACGCGGTCATACTGCGCGGCGGCAAGGAGGCGTTCCGCTCCAACCTTGCAATAACCCGCACAATGCAAAAAGCGGCATATGCCGCGGGACTGCCCGAGGGCAGTATCAGCCTTGTTGAGGACACGTCACGGGAAAGCTCTTATGCGCTCATGCGCCTGAACGATTACCTTGACGTTATCATACCGCGCGGCGGTGCGGGACTTATCCGTGCCGTTGTGGAAAACGCGACAGTTCCCGCAATAGAAACGGGAACGGGCAACTGCCACGTCTATGTTGACGAGAACGCCGACCTTGAAATGGCAAAACGGATTGTAATAAATGCCAAAACCTCCCGTCCATCGGTATGCAACGCGGAGGAAAAACTGCTTGTTCACAGCGACATAGCAAAGCGTTTTCTGCCCGATATGCTTGGCGAGCTTGCCGCGCGCGGCGTTGAGATTATCGGCGATGAGAGGGTATGCGAAATCTATCCGCAGGCAATTCCCGCGACCGAGGAGGACTGGGGTACGGAATACCTCGACCTTAAAATCGGCGTGAAGGTTGTCGGCTCGGTTGACGAGGCAATCGCGCATATAAACAAATACGGCAGCCAACATTCCGAGGCGATAATCACCGACAGCTACGAGCGGTCGCAGCGGTTTTTGGACGAGGTGGACGCGGCGGCGGTCTATGTCAACGCGTCAACGCGGTTTACAGACGGCTTTGAGTTCGGCTTCGGCGCGGAAATCGGCATAAGCACGCAAAAAATTCACGCACGCGGACCCATGGGTCTGAAGGCGCTCACCACAACAAAATATATAATACGGGGCAGCGGTCAGATACGGTAACCCGCGCTCCGATTTCGGAAGGAAACAGGAATTAAAATGGAACAGGAAATTAAAAAAGCGGTCTTTAACTATATACAGCTGCCAAAGGACAGCGAAAAGCTTTTTGATCAGGCAAAGCAGTTCGAGGAAATACTCATGATGTACCAATGCGCGATTCAGGAGGTCACGACCAAGCTCGACGTACTCAACAACGAGATGTCGGTACGCAAAAACCGAAACCCGATTGAGTCGATAAAATACCGAATCAAAAAGCCGAAAAGCATTGCAGAAAAGCTGATTCGCTACGGAAAACCGATAAGCGTGGAATCCGTAATCGAAAACCTTAACGATGTTGCCGGCGTGCGCGTTATCTGCTCGTTCATTGATGACATATACACCCTTGCGGATATGCTTGTCAAGCAGGACGACATAACATTGCTTGCGGTAAAGGACTACATCAAAAACCCAAAGGAGAACGGCTACCGCAGCTATCACATGATAGTCGGTATTCCGGTATTTTTCTCCGACAAAAAGCAGATTATGAAGGTCGAGGTTCAGATACGGACAATGGCAATGGATTTTTGGGCGAGCCTTGAACACCATGTTAAATACAAAAAAGCCGTGGAGAACGCCGATGAAATCTCCGCCGAGCTGAAGGCGTGCGCGGACGTTATCGCGGAAACCGACCTGAAAATGCAAAGCATAGGCAAGAAAATCAAACTAATATAAGTATAAAAGGAGTATAAACAAATGAAAATTCAGTATCTCGGAACAGCCGCCGCAGAGGGGATTCCCGCTCTTTTCTGCGAATGTGACGCCTGCAAGAAGGCGCGCGAATTGGGAGGAAGGAACATAAGAACACGCAGTCAGGCGATTATAGACGATACGATTCTGATAGACTTCCCCGCCGACACTTATATGCACTTTTTAAAGTATAATATGCCCATGTCAAGGATTAAAACCTGCCTGATAACCCACTCGCACAGCGACCACCTTTATACGGAGGATTTTGAAGTGCGCGGACTCTGGTTTTCGCATATTCCCGACAAACCAACGCTTACAATTTACTCCGGTGCGGACGGTTTTGCAAAAATAAGCGACGGTATCAAACGCTACGGCGCGCACGTCAACGAGCTTTGCGCAATGCAGGTGCAGCCGGACGACAGCTTTGAGGTTGAGGGCTACACCGTAACCGCAATCAAGGCGGAGCATGACCCAAAATCCTCGCCGCTCCTTTATGTAGTCGAAAAGGACGGAAAGAGCATCTTCTATGCAAACGATTCAAGCGAATATTCGGACGCGAGCATCAATCGCCTGAAGGCTCTCGGAAAGCCGATTGACGTTATCTCTCTTGACTGTACCGAGGGCTGCAACGACACGACCTATATAGGTCACCTTTCGTTTAACCGCTGCATAGCTCTGCGCAAAAGGCTGATTGCCGAGGGTATCGCAAGCAGCAACACGACATTTATTCTGAATCATTTCTCGCACAACGGCAAAAACGTTACATATGACGAATTTGTCAAGATAGCCGAAAAGGAAGGCTTTTTGGTCTCGTATGACGGAATGGTATTTGAATTTTAATTCCGACACGCGTGAGCTTTACGCCGTACGATTCAGACAGACTGATACAATACTGTTTAAAATATCGGTTTAAAATCTAAATTGAAAAATCCGCGGACTTCACTGCTTGGGTGAGCCGCGGATTTTTTGCGTAGAGAAACGAAATGCGACGAGCTATAGAAAAATTTACATCCAGACATACTCGCAAAAAGGCGGTAGCGACAGTGAGCCGTCAGTGAGTTCGCTTGCAAGCGAACAGACGAGCCGAGCGTGCCTTTTTGCAAAAGGAGGAGCAAAAGCCGCAAAGTGCCGAAGGCGCAAACTCGCCCAAA
>URZD01000152.1 GCA_900552305.1 uncultured Eubacteriales bacterium | reverse complement strand
CTTTGCCCCGCAGGCAAAGGGATTTTTCTCCAAAATGGCGGCGGGCGGCGAAGCGGCGCTCAGTGCAAAAGCGCGCGAAAGATACCTGTGTAAGGAAAACCTCAAACGGCTTGACCGCATAAAAACGCTTGCCGAAGATTACGGCTGTCCTGTTGCGGCAATCGTATGCGCGCTGCTCTTGTCCGTGCGCAGCACCGAAGTATTGCCCATAATCGGCGGAAAAAACGAATCTCAGCTTTCCGAATCCCTGCGCGGCGCGGACATTGTTCTTGATGACGCTGCGGTAAAAGAAATCATCGGTTTTTAAAGAGTTATATCCTCTGCCGCAGGAAAACGGTCTTTGCCCGAATAACGGCAAAGACCGTTTTTGGTGGTACACACCGTCAAAATCATATTTTTATCCGTTAGTTAAAGTCTTTTCCGCACAAAATTTCATTGCTTGCTGTATTTAAGGTCGGTACACCATTTGCTCCTATGCCAGTGTTCGCCCGTGTAGCATCTGAATCCTATGGAAAATCTGAATACCTCACCGCGTTTAAGAAGTTTTAACGCTATGCGGTTCTCACCGGCATTAAGTCTTATAAGACAAAAATTGTTATACGGCGTCCAAAGCCGCATTTCGTCCGCCGCAAGCACGGTTTCACCGTTTACCGACATCGAAAACGCGTCATTGTTTCCGATTACCGCCCAGACTGTCTGCTCCCTGTCGGAATACACCGTTGTTTCCGCAAGACACGCATACTGTCCCTGCATGGTTATGTAATTGTCAAGCTCTATCATGTCCTCATACGCCTCAACCGTACACGCCAAATCTCCCTTCGGATAATCGCGGTCAAGAAACGCCTCGTTATTGACCATGCACACGATATCCGGCAGTACGCTGCCCTCGCCGTGCGGACTCGGGTATTCCGGATTCATTTCCTTGTGCAGCTGGTCATAATACGGTCCGTAAATTTCCCACCGTATCGGCTCAACGCTCCGCTTTGCCACCTCAATTCCCTCTTTTGTAGGGTACTCGCATTTCAGCGAAATGCTGCCCGACCTGTTTTCTCTGTCAGTCACACACAGCAGGCTGTTCGGCGTATTCATTGCGACGGTGCAGCAGTCCTCCGCAAGCCTTTTTATACTGTCAGATGGTCTTTTTACATCAATCCCGCATATAAAATAATCGTTGATAAGGCTTTTCAGCTCGCCAAGCGCATTATAGCCGCTGATTATTCCGACAACGGACGCCGCGGACGCACAGGTGCAGTCCGTGTCATAGCCGCAGCGCAAAGCAATATTTATTGTTTTTCTCATATCTCCGCCGCCGTACAAAAGCGCAATCAGAATTATTCCCATGTTTTGTACCGAATTTGTAAAGTCCGGATGTCCGAATCTGTTCAAAACCGCGCGGCGTGCGCTCTCCCAGTCGGCTCCGCTCTCAAATTCGCGGATAACCACCCCAAAACACTCCGCAAGTCTGCAATTCTTCGGAATATACCCCATTCCGCGGTTTATAAGAGTTCTTATATCGCTTTCAAAAAAGGCAAGGCTTTCCACCGCCGCAAGGAACTGCTCCGCATAAACAGCATTTTCCGCATGGTCAAGGCACGCGTCAATATACGCATACTCCGCCGCCTGTTTTGGGTTTCCGGCATTTATTATGCCCCATATCTCCGAGCGGATAGGGCAGCCCATTCCCTCCATAAAAAACGGGTTATTTATAATTCCGCTGTACGGCGGCTTTATTCCGCGCATATAATTTTTCATAAAGTAGCCGTACTCCGAAAACGGATACCAGCACTTTTCAATCCATGCGTCCGCAAGGTCGCACGAGGTTATCTCCGCGCCCTTACGCTCAATGACGTCAAGCCACAAAAGCTGCAAATCAAGGTCGTCGTTCGGGAGGTCGGGATTGAATATTTCGGTAAAGTCCCCCACATCTATAATGTTTTTAATTCCCTCAACCGGCGCTCCAGCCGCCCCGCCGAGGCATTTCCCGTACCAGCAGCCGTGAACCTTATCAAGAAATCTGTCGTATGTAATTTTGTTCATGTCGCTTCCCCCTTAGCGTACTTCTTACTTATGTATAATTATAGCATTACCCCAAAAAGCTGTCAATTTGATTATTTGTCAACTTTTCCCCAATAAACATCAACTTTCCGATATCAAAGTATGAATTTTCAGCCGCTATCCGCATATTATCGGCAATCATATCAGCGGCTGACCGAAAGGGAGTAACCCGAACTCCGATTTTGAGAGGCGGATTTTTGTTTTCAATTAAGCATACAAAAAGGGCAAGCCGTGTCCCCCGCCGCATACGCGGCGCACAAGCTCACCCATAATCAACAAATATTTCAACCATAGCCGTACGTTTTCAAACAAACCGACACATTATTGTTCCAAATCTATGCGGAGTACGGCGCGGCGCACAAGCTCCAGTGCGCAGTTTGCGGATTTCTCTCTCACCTCGCTGCGGTTTCCCGAAAACAGATAGCCGTGAGAACAGTGAATCCCTTGTCCGTAAATTCCGATATGCACCAGTCCGACAGGCTTTTCCTTTGTGCCGCCGCCCGGCCCCGCAATTCCCGTTATTCCTATTCCAAAATCCGCGCCCGCAAGCAGGCACACGCCCTTGCACATCTCCAGTGCAGTCTCGTCCGACACCGCGCCGAATTTTTCCAGTGTTGACGTACTCACGCCCAGAAGCTTATGCTTCATCCCGTTGGAGTAGGTCACCACACCACAGTCAAAACACTCCGACGCGCCCGAAACCGAGGTTATCTTCTGCGCCGTCAGTCCGCCCGTACAGCTTTCCGCCGTAGCAACCCTTAGTCCGTTCTCTGTCAAGAGCCGTACAACCGTTTCCTCTATCGGAATGTTACTGTCGGATATTGTCGAATTTTTGCACATAAAAGTTCTCGCCTACCTTATCGTAATAAGCTCCTCATCCTCTATTGCCCGGGAAATAAGCTCGTCAATATTTTCAAGAGCCTTTTCCGCCTCGATTATTTCGTCAAGGCGCGGTTTTGTTTTCGGGTGCTTTGGCACAAATATTGTGCAGCAATCCTCATACGGCAGAATCGAGGTTTCGTAAGTTCCGATTTTTTTCGATATTGTCACGATTTCCTCCTTGTCCATTCCTATAAGGGGTCTGAACACAGGCTGTCCGACCGCGTTATCCGTGCAGACAAGGCTTTCCATCGTCTGGCTTGCAACCTGACCTATACTTTCGCCCGTAATCAGTGCAGCCGAGCCTTCGCGTGCGGAGATTTTTTCCGCAATCCGCATCATTATTCTGCGCATAATTACCGTCAGGTAGTTTTCTGGGCATTTTTCGATAATCGAAAGCTGAATATCGGTAAACGGCACAACGTGCAGATTGATTTTGCCGCAGTATGCGGACATCTGCTTCGCAAGGTCGATTACCTTTTCCTTTGCGCGGTCGCTTGTGTACGGATGACTGTGAAAATGCACCGCCTCCAACTCTACACCGCGCTTTGCTATCATATACCCCGCAACCGGACTGTCAATTCCGCCCGAAAGCAGGATTGTCGCCTTTCCGTTAGTGCCGACCGGCATACCGCCCGCGCCGTGTTCCTTTTTTGTGTAAACAAACGCGTCACGGCGAACTTCAATATTGACAAGTATATCCGGATTGTGTACGTCAACCGTAAGCTCCGGTATCGCGTCCAGAATACGCCCGCCTATTTCCCGGGAAATCTGCGGCGAATTAAGCGGAAAATTCTTGTCCTCGCGCTTTGTTTCCACCTTAAAGGTTTTCTCGGTTGTAAGGCTGTCCCTCACGCACTCGACTGCGAGCGCGGCAATACTGTCCATATCCTTATCGCACCGCGCAACAGGGCAGATATTCACTATTCCGAACACCTTTTTAAGAGTATCAACAGCCTCGTCCATATCCGCGGTTTTATCCAAGGGCTCAACATAAATTGTGGATTGAGCCCTTTTCACACTAAACTGACCGATTTTGTCCAATCGGCTTTTAATATTATCCGTGAGCTTATGCTCAAAAAGCGGCTTATTCAGTCCTTTTAAAGCAATCTCGCCGTATTTTAACAGTATCAAATCTATCTTTTGCATTTTCCGCTCCTTTATTTTTTCAAAAGTTTTCTTATTTTTGTGACGTTTTCAACAACCCTGTCCGCGGCGTAGTCTATTTCCTCCTCGGTGTTGAATTCGGAAAGACTGAACCTTATTGTTCCGTCAATCATTTTTCTGTCCGCCCCGATTGCAGTAAGAACGTAGCTCGGACCGTTTTTGTGGCTTGAGCAGGCAGACCCCGACGAAACATAAACACCGTCAGCCTCCAGCGAATGAAGCAAAACCTCCGACTTGACATACGCAAACGATACATTGAGGATGTGCGGTGCCGCGTTCTTCTTAGGCGTATTAACCGTAACGTCGTCGGTAAGCCTTTCGCGGAGATAGCGCATCCTTTCCGCCTTTTCCTCCAAATCAGAATGGCAGCGTTCCGCCGCAATGCCGAATCCGACTATCCCCGGTACATTCTCCGTACCCGGCCGTATATTGTTCTGCTGTCCGCCGCCGAAAATTATCGGCGAGATTTTTGCGCCATTTTTGATATACAGAGCGCCCATTCCTTTAGGTCCGTGAATCTTGTGCGCACTCAGCGAGATAAAGTCCGCGCCGAGCGACGCCGCCGTAAACGGCAGCTTGCAGTACGACTGCACCGCGTCAACATGGAAACCCGTATACGGATTTTTTGACTTTATCAGCTTGCCTATCTTTTCCACAGGCTCGACCGTTCCGATTTCGTTATTGACGTGCATTACCGAAACAAGCGCGGTATCATTGCGAATCATCCTCGAAAGCCTTTCCATGTCGGTCATGCCGTTTTTAAGCACCGGTATAAGCTCGACCTCGTACCCCTTGCGCTCCATATTCCTCAGCGTATTAAGCACCGCGGGGTGTTCAATCGAGGTGCTGAGGATATGCCTGCCGCGGCTTGCCGCGCACGCGCCCATTATGGCAAGGTTATCCGCCTCCGTTCCGCCGGAGGTGAA
>URZD01000151.1 GCA_900552305.1 uncultured Eubacteriales bacterium | reverse complement strand
TACCGCCTACAAAAACAGCGGCAGTATGTACGAGCCGAGCCTGCCGCCCTTTAAAAGTCCGACAGCAAATATAAAATAAATTCTGTAGATTATATCGGTGATAAGCACAAACCCGGAGGTGGTTTTTATCATCTCGCCGCCCTCGCCCACCGGCCGCCATGTATACGGATTAACATGGTATGCGGTCACGCGCAGCGCAAGCAGAACAACCGGCACAATACACGCAAGAAGTATTCCGATTATAACCGCCTTAAAGTTAGGAAAGCTCTCGCCGACCTTTCGCGAATCCCTAAAGCCTTTGTTCCACGCCGCGGAATACATCATCATCGCGTACAAAAGTACCGCAAGCACGGCAAGTACGGTATCGTTTTTTATAACTGACATAATCGGCAGGCTTAATATAAGCGTCAGGAACACCGCCGACGCATGAGTTGCGAGCATATTGCCCATATGACCGAATGCTTTTTTCATATCCAAATTCTCCAATACAAAATAAATTCTGCAATAAAACAAAAAGGACACACAGCGGTGTGTCCTTTGGAGCGGAAGACGAGATTCGAACTCGCGACGTTCACCTTGGCAAGGTGACGCTCTACCACTGAGCCACTCCCGCATAGCTTAAATCATGAGATTAAAACCGTTCTCGTTGATTGCTATAATATAATACCATACTATTTCGTGTTTGTCAATACCAAAAACAATATTTTTCTGAAAAATTGAGCGCAAAATGTGGTTTCCCCTACGCATAGAAGGCGGGGCAGAGTCTGCGTTTCTGAACTTTTGCGGCTTGCTCCGCCCCTTGCTGTGTTTACCTCATCCAAAATTTCGGCAATAACGCAAATATCAAAGATACGATCTTATATCCCTTACCAAATCCTCCTCGATATTTACAAGGCGCTTTGCAATATCCTTCGCCTTTTCCTCCGCCGCCTCATATTTATTAAGGTAGCGGTTCAGCGATTTTATACCCATATTGCAGCCGTCCGTCAAAAGGTCCGCCGCCATATGGTCAGTTTCCTCCATAGCGAGGGCAACATTCGTCTTTATCCATGACATACTCTTTGCCATGATATTAGGCTCCTTGCCGCTGTCGTGGTAGCGGTTTAAAAGCTCGTGAGTTTCCGAGCCGAGCCGCTGATGCTCCTCCTTGCTCACTTGAAGCCGCTCCTTGAATTTTTCGTTTTTTATCTTGTCAAAAACCTCGTCTATTCCCGTAACGCCCATTTTTACCCCCGCGTTACATTCCTTCAAAAGCTCTATTGTATCGTTTTCAATCATGAGCCGACACCTCCGTATAAGTTTATACTTATACTTTGCTTTTTTAGAAATTTTATACATTAAAAAAATTTGCAACCAGTTTGTGCAGGAAAACCTACATTATATATAGGCGGCTTGCTGCAAGTAATTGATTAATAAGTTTTATTTTTCTTTCTCTCAAAAAGTTTGATTGAAAAAATCATAACCACCCGTTGGACGGGTGGTTATGATTCTGTAATCAAAAGCTTCATTAATAAATAGTGTGCGTGAGTCAGTCCCCCGCACGCCTATTTCCTTTTACTCTGTCCCGATTTTCTTAACGTGCGGGCAATCGAGCGGAGCGCGGTATGTCGGCGCCGCCCAGTGAACAGCGTTCCTTATTATGTGCTGTACCTCCGGTATGTAATATGTGGGGTATGATTCGTGTCCCGGCTGAAAATAGAACACGCGCCCGTTGCCGCGGTTATAGCAGCAGCCGCTGCGAAATACCTCGCCGCCTTCGTACCAGCCCATCATTATAAGTTGATCCGGCTCGGGAATATCGAACGGCTCGCCGTACATCTCCTCATGCGGAATCTCAAAATACCTGTCTATGCCCTGCACAATGGGGTGTGACGGCTTGCTAATCCATACCCTTTCCAAATCTCCGTCCTCGCGCCAGCCGAGGTTGCATGATGTTCCCATAAGAAATCTGAACGGCTTTGAATGGTGTGCCGAATGAAGGAATATTGCGCCCATTCCCTCAAGTACCGCGTCACGCACCCGCATTGCAACCTCGTCCGGTACCTTGTTATGGCACATATGTCCCCACCACAAAAGCACGTCCGTGTTGTCAAGAACCTCCTTTGTCAGTCCGCACTCCTCATCGTCAAGAGTTGCGCACCTTACCTCTATATCATCACTTTTCAAAAAGTCAACAATCGCGCCGTGGATTCCGTTCGGGTATATCTCCTTTACCTTCTCGTCACTGCGCTCATGCGCGTATTCGTTCCAAACAGTAACTCTTATCATAACTTAGTATACCTCCTTCAATATTTAAAGCCGAATTTCTCTGCCTTCCGCCGCGGATCTGTAAAAGCCTTCCAGTATCTTTATCATATCCAAACCCTGCTGCGGAACGAACATAGGCTCCGCATCGCCGTTCAAAACGTCCGCAAAGTGGCGGAGGTTAGCCTCGTGAATCTGATATTTGTCGCTTACATGCGGCAGGCTGTCAACCGTGCTGCCGTATTCCTCGCCGAATATTTTCAGCTGATTATCGTCTGTCGACCATGCGGCGCCCGCCTTGTCGCCGCGGAACTCAACAAACATACGCTCTTTTTCGATATTGGACGCCCAAGAGAACTCTATCTGCATACACGCGCCGTTGTCAAAACGTATAAATCCCATTGCCAAGTCCTCAACGTCAAATGTTCCGTTGTTGTCCGGAGTACCGAATCTTGAATGTACCGAATCCACAACCTCGCTGTTTGCGAATTTTTCGTATGTGCAGCCACTTACCGCAACCGGGGTCGGATTGCCCATGAGCCAGATCGAAAGATCAATCATATGTACGCCCAAATCAATCAGCGGACCGCCGCCGGACTTCGCCTTTGTGGTAAACCAGCCGCCCTTGCCCGGGATTCCTCTGCGCCGCTGCCAGCC
This sequence comes from uncultured Eubacteriales bacterium, assembly GCA_900552305.1. Taxonomy (GTDB): domain Bacteria; phylum Bacillota; class Clostridia; order Monoglobales; family Monoglobaceae; genus UMGS1494. The sequence goes on along the minus strand of URZD01000151.1, from coordinate 2,165 downwards.
GCAGCGCGCCGCGTAAATCCCGCCCATTTTGCCGTCGTTTATAAATTCCTTCAGGTATGCGGAAATACCTCTGTAGCGGTTGTTGCGCATTACCATAAGGGTTTTGCCGCTTTTTTCGGCAGCCGCCTTCATTTTCTCCGCCTCGGCAACGCTTACTGCGTCCGGCTTTTCGCAGAACACGTTGATTCCGCGCTCCAAAGCGTCAACCGCGATTACCGAGTGCAGATAATTCGGAGTGCAGATGTCCACGGCGTCAAGACCGTCAAGCTCGAAAATTTTTTTGTAATCGGTGCAGTACATCGGCGCGCCAAGTCTGTCCGCCATTTTCTTTGCCCGTTCCTCGATAATGTCGCAAACCGCGACAATCTCCACATTGTCCATTTTTTCGTAAGCGGGTGCGTGTGCGTTGTTTGCAATTCCGCCCGCGCCTATCAGTGCAAATTTAAGTTTTTTCATTTTTTCTCCTCCTCGGAAAACTTTTTTCAAGAAAAGTATAGCATTCACGCAAAATATGTGATATAATTTTTGAGTGTAAAAATATCAAATTTTTGTCTTAGGGTGATACTCATGATTTCGGAAAATAATAAAGGCCTCAGCATTTCCGATGAGGGAATGGCGCATATAGAGGGCTTTGAAATCCCCATTGAGTGCCTGTGTATGTCGGTTCCGCAGTCCGAAAGTATATCGCATATCCATTACCACAATTATATTGAGCTTTTGTACGGCATAGACAGCGACGCGGAGGTATGGTGCAACGGAAAAACCTTTCGTCTGAAAAGCGGCGACCTTATCGTGATAAACTCAAAAAAGCCGCACTCTGTGCGCTCGGTTGCGCCGAAAAGCAGCTATATTGTCATAAAATTTATGCCGCAGATACTCTATGCGGCGGAGCAGTCGGTTTTTGAGTTCAAATATATCATTCCGTTTATTGCCGATGACGAAAAATACAGTAAGCTGTTTTTGAAGGCGGACATGGAAAGCTCGGACATTCCGCGCATTATGAACACCATCATAGACGAGTGGGACCGACGCGACTACGGCTACGAAATCGCGCTGCGCGTCTGCGTAATCAAGGTCGCGCTCTGGCTCATCCGCCGCTGGCACATCGAAACGGGCGAAAGCGTGTTCGGCATAATTGACGAAACCAACGCCGCGATACACTCCATTCAGCGCTCAATCGAATACGCGCAGAGGAACTACAGCACTGCAACCTCTACCGAGGCGGCAAAGCTGTGCAGCCTTAGCTACAGTTATTTTTCGCGGCTTTTTAAAAGGGTTATGAACAAGAGCTTTACCGAATATGTCAACGGGATACGGATTTCCGAGTCGGAGCGGCTTCTTGTCACCACAAACAAGAGCATCACGGACATTGCGCTTGACGTAGGCTTTTCCACCACAAGCTATTTTATTGAACGCTTTAAAAAGCAGATTCACCTCACGCCCAAGCAGTTTCGGAAAAATTACCGAATAAAGCCGTAAATAACAGCTTTTTCAAAAAAAAGTTTTTTAACTATTGCAAAATCGGGTAAAATATGATAGAATAATTTGACAATCGAAAAAATTTTTCAGGAGGTATACAAAATGTTTTCATTTATTACGGCATATGCGGATAAAGCGGCGGGAGCGGCGGGAGCGGCGACCACTGCGGCAGGCGCGGCACAGCAGGCGGGACCGGTTTCGATGATGTCACCGCTTATTATGCTTGTTGCAATGTTTGCAATCTTTTATTTCATTCTTATCAGACCGCAGAAGAAGAAGGAAAAGGAACTCAAAAATATGCTTGCGGCGCTTAAGGTAGGCGATGAGGTTGCGACAATCGGCGGTATTCACGGCAAAATCACAAGAATAAAAGACGACCTTTTTGTTCTTGAAAGCGGTATCGGCGTAAACAAATCGTTTATAACCGTTGACCGCAGTGCGGTAAGCCGTTTCCTTAAAAAGGGTGAGGAAACCAAGTCGGTTACTCCTATCCCGGGTGCGGAGGACGCTGAAGGCGATTCCGAGGAATAATTTTTGCATAACGGTAATATTACCCGCTTTTTTGCATAAGTATTTATTGATAATACTTTGCCAAAAAAGGGGGTAATCTTTTTGCTTAAAAAAAACTCGGGCTATCCGGCGCAGGCGGCAGCCGCACGCACGCCGGACTTCCTGTATATACTTAA
>URZD01000150.1 GCA_900552305.1 uncultured Eubacteriales bacterium | reverse complement strand
ACCCGCCACATTTTTTATATAAAGCTCCTTCAGCATTAAAACCGCTCCTTTCGGAATTATAATTACATATGCTTTTGCCGCCCGTGCCGCCGTATAAATATTTTAAAATTGCTTTGCTGTTGATGATAAACCGTTATTCTGCCGAGAGCGAAAAACGGCATGGAATATTCAAACAGCCTTCGCGCCCATTGCGGGCGCGCTTATCGCAAAAAAGCGAACCGAAGGCGAACTTTTTTGCGATAAGGAGCCGAAATCCAAAAAACGACGCAGAATGTTCAAACTGAGCCCGAAGGCGTACAAGTGTACTCCGAGAGGTGAAGTTTGGATATAGTTGGGCGGCAAACAAATGCTTAATTATTTTACCGTGCCGCCCAACGGTCTGCGCGTTTTTTTGCTTTCGGCGATATTATTCACTCAGCTTTTCGCGTATTACATCAAAAAAGCTGTGTCCCTTCATATTCACCAGCTTTGCCGAATGTACGGCGCGGCTGACCTCAATATATTCTCCGTCCCTTAGTCGGTGGAAAACTCCGCCGTCCGCACGTACCTCCGCGTCACCGCTGTAGTCAAGGTCAACACGCAAAGTCACCGTCCTGTCCGGCGGCAGTATAATACACCGCGATTTCAGCGTATGCGGGCAAACCGGGGTAAGTACCAGACACTCAAGTCCCGGATGCGCTATAGGACCGCCGCACGAAAGCGAATACGCCGTTGACCCCGTCGAGGTCGCAACTATCATTCCGTCCGCAAGGTGCTTGTTTGTTACCGTTCCGTCAACCAAAACCTCAAACGACAGCATCTTCTGAGTCCCGCTGCCCATAATAATATCATTAAGAGCCTCGGCGCGGCATACCTCCGTGCCGTTCTCCATAATCCTTCCCGAAAGCATCATGTGCTCCGATACTGTAAACTCGCCGCGCAGCACCTGTTCAAGCGCCGCATATCCGCCGCGCTCCGCTTGGGTCAAAAACCCCAAATGCCCCATATTTATTCCCAGAACGGGAATACCGTAGCTTGCCGCGTCAGCCGCAACCCTGAGTATCGTTCCGTCTCCGCCAAGCGTGACTATCATATCCGCCCTTTTCAGTATTTCCGTCTTGTCGGCATACTCCGCAGCCGCACCTATCCCGCCGCAGACCTTTCTGTCAAGCAGCACGTTTGCGCCGAGCCGAATCAGCGTTTGTGCCGTTTCACGCGTTGCGGCAAAACCCACGTCACGCTCGCCGTTTGGAAAAATCGCTATATTCCTTATTTCGGACATTGATAATCATTCCCTTCATCAGCCTATACGGTCATAATTCTGTCTTATTAAAAGAGAGCCATTGCTCTGTAGCGTTAAATATTTATCTGACTCGCCGATTATTATTCGGCTTTGTCCTCCTGCGTCCTTTCCGGTCTGTCAAGCTCGCTGTGCGAACGCTTTACAAGCTCGCGTATATCGTTATCTGTTATTTCCGTTTCAGCCGCGCAGCCGGTCTTTTTCACAAACATAAGGTATTCTATGTTTCCCTCCGGTCCCTTTACCGGCGAAAAGTCAAGACCCTCGACCGAGAATCCGATTTCACGCGTAAAGTCAAGCACGTTTTCGATTACCTCCTCATGCACGCGGCTGTCGCGGACAACGCCTTTTTTACCGACCTTGCCGCGCCCCGCCTCGAACTGCGGCTTTATAAGGCAAACGCCGCAACCTCCGTTTTTAAGCAGCTCAAACGCGACCGGCAAAACCTGTTTCAGCGATATAAACGACACGTCAACCGAGAAAAAATCCAATTTTTCGGTAACCTGTTCGTCCGTTACATATCTTATATTCGTACGCTCCATATTCACCACGCGCGAATCGCATCTCAGTTTCCATGCAAGCTGACCGTAGCCGACGTCAACCGAATAAATCTTCTCCGCTCCGTTTTGGAGCATACAGTCGGTGAATCCACCGGTTGACGCGCCTATATCCATACAAACCGCGCCCGAAAGGGTTATCGGAAACACCTTCATCGCCTTTTCCAGCTTCAGTCCGCCGCGGCTCACATATCTGAGCCCACCGCCGCGAACCTCGATTTTCTCCGTTCCCTTAATCTGTTCGCCCGCCTTCATCGCCTTCTGATTATCTATATAGACCTTTCCCTCCATTATAAGAGCCTGCGCCGCGCTCCTGCTTGCGGCATAGCCGTTTTCAAAGAGGAAAACGTCCAGTCTTTCCTTAGCCAACCTTACCACCCAATATCTCTGAAATTTTTTCGGCAATGCCCTCGCCGTCAATGCCCGCGTCATGCTTCTGTTCGCTGACGCTCGCCTGTCTCAGCGGCTTGTCCGCAAATCCGAGCATATGCACTGTACCGTCATATATCGCGGCGACAGCCGCGCCCAGTCCGCCGATTACCGTATTATCCTCCACCGTCACAACTGCGCTTACTCCCTTTGCCATATCAGCAAAAAGCTCGCTGTCAAACGGCTTTAAAAACCGCGCGTTCATCACGCCCGCGGAAATTCCGCGCTTTTCGAGAAGCTCTGCCGCGCGGCACGCGTCCTCTACCTCCGCGCCGATTGCCACAATCAGCACATCACTGCCTCGGCGGCACGCCACACCCTTGCCGAGCTGAATTTCGCCGTTTCCGTACTCCGCGGTATCCGTTTCACCCTTAGGGTACCTTACCGCAACCGGTCCGCTGCATTCGTTCACGGCAAAGTCAAGCATTGCCCGCATCTCGCCTTCCGATGACGGAGCCATAACCGTCATGTTCGGAATAAGCGAAAGATATGACAAATCGTATATCCCCTGATGCGTTTCGCCGTCGCTGCCGACCGCGCCCGCTCTGTCTATCGCAAACACCGTATGAAGGTTTTGCAGCGCCACGTCATGGTATATCTGGTCAAATCCTCTTTGCAGAAACGAAGAATATACCGCAAAAACCGGAGTGAACCCGCGCATAGCCATTGCCGCGGCAAATGTCACCGCGTGCTGCTCCGCTATGCCGACATCAAAAAACCGATTTGGAAACCGCTCCGCAAACCCGACCAAACCCGTGCCTGTAGGCATTGCCGCGGTTATGCAAACAAGGCGTTCGTTCTTTTCGCCCAGCTCGCACATCTTCTCGCCGAAAACGTCCGAATAGGTCGTGCCGACCGCGGTCAGACACTCGCCCGTGTCAGGGTCGAATTTCTGTACTCCGTGATAAAACGAGGGATTTTCCTCCGCCATTTTATAACCCCTGCCCTTTTGCGTTCTGACATGGACAATCACCGGCTTTTCAAACGTCTTTGCGTGTTCCAGTATTACAATAAGGTCATACAGATTATGACCGTCCACAGGCCCCAAGTATTCAAGACCCATGTTTTCAAACAGCTTTCTTTGCAGCAAAATCTTTTTTAAAAGGCACTTGCTTCGCTCCGCAAGCTTTGTAAACGGCGCGCCCACAACAGGCAGACGGCTTAAAAAACGCTTTACATCGTTTTTAAATCCTATATACTTTGCCGAGCTGCATATTTTTTCCAGATAATCGGCAAGTCCGCCGACATTTTGAGATATTGACATTCCGTTATCGTTGAGAATGACAATCAGCGGAGTTGTGCCGCTGCCCGCATGGTTAAGAGCCTCGTACGCCATGCCGCCCGTAAGTGCGCCGTCGCCGATTATTGCCACCGCACGGTTTTCGCTGTCCTCCAGCTCAAACGCCTTTGCAAAGCCGAGAGCCGCCGATACCGAGGTCGAGCTGTGACCCGTATTGAACGCGTCCGTCACGCTTTCCTCCGTTTTCGGGAATCCGCTCAGTCCGTCCTTCTTGCGCAGAGTCGCAAAATCGCCGCGGCGACCCGTGATAATTTTATGCGTATATGCCTGATGCCCGACGTCCCACACAAGTCTGTCCTTTGAAACGTCAAAAACCTTGTGCAAAGCAAGCGTAAGCTCGACCGTGCCAAGGTTTGACGACAGATGCCCGCCCCTCGCCGACACATTCTCCACCAAAAAGCTGCGAATTTGTGCCGCAAGGGTTTCAAGCTCCGAAATATTAAGTTTTTTTACGTCCTCCGAGGAGTTAATGCTGTCAAGTAAAGCCATCTTTATCTCCGCCGTGTTCAGCGTTTGCTGCCGAAAACCGACATTATTCTTGCAACGCTGTACACAATTTGGTTACTGTATTTCATTGCGACGCTCTTGCCCATCGCCTTGCCCCCGACCGTGAGCGACGCGACAAACGCGGTCGTCACAAGGCTGAGGAAAAAGCTGTTTATCCCGGGGTTGACCGTCAGTATAAACGCAACGACCGCCGCGGACGCGGAGCCGCTTATGATTCCGCATATATCGCCCACAACGTCATTGCAAAAGTTAGAAACCTTATCCTTTGCGCGGATAAGCGCGATTGCTTTGTCCGCGCCGCTGATACGCCGCGCCGCCATGGAATGAAACGGCGGCTCGTCAGCGGTCGTAACCGCAACGCCTATTATATCAAAAACTATTCCCGTAAATATTATAGCAAAAAGAACAAGGCACGCCACCCATATCGATGCGACCTCCATTACTCCGTTCGATAACAGGTTGAATACTCCCGACATAGTGAACGTAATCACTATAGTCTTGACTACCCACCCCGCGTCAACATTCTTTGTATTCGACGTCTTAAAGCGCACCTTTCGTTTGCCCGCGTCGGATTCCTCGCGCATAGCTCTTGCTACCTCCGAATAAATAATTCCTTATGTAATAAAAAATATTAGGGGTAACATATACAGTAAATTTTGTGTCTTAGGTCAGGTCGGTTTTCCCAAAAAGCCGCCGAGCCGTTGCCGGAACGGCAGTTTCCTTTTAAGGCTTTTTACGCATCGTTACCGAGCGGAGCGCCGTGCGGAGAACTCGCCTGACGCTCCTGCGTTACCTGATTGCCACTGAGTACACACTGCAATCCTGTATATGCACCGGATAATCCGAGAACAGTCTAGGGGTTTTCCCCAACGGTCACAAGCAATTCTTAGCCTCTTTTGCAAGCATGGTTTCAACCGGCGATAACGCACGCCCCGTGGCCGCGGGGTATATGTCTGATCCGATATTCACCATACCCACTCAAGGCAGGCTACGCTGTCCACAGCACTAAACTTCCGCACCGCAACACAGGTTTCATCCTAATA
>URZD01000149.1 GCA_900552305.1 uncultured Eubacteriales bacterium | reverse complement strand
CGCCGTAGAAAGCGCTACCGCGATTACGCAAACGCAAACTGCCTGCCGCGTGGTAAGCGCGCAAACCCGCTTGACAAACATTATGAATTTTACAGCAAGCTGCTTTATCAATGATTTCATTATTCCCCGCTTCCTTTCCGCGCAGTTTCGTCGAAGGACATTGCGCACATTATGACTATATTTATATAAGGCTTAAACACATAAAACGTGAGTGAGAACGACAGCGCCATCACCGCCGCAAATGCGCAGGAATACTCCGGATAACGGCGTATATTTCTGAAAAAACACACCGCGGCAAATGCCGTAAACAGTCCAAGACCTATAACCCCCTGATCCGCAAATACCTGTATGAACTGGTTATGCGCGCCTCTTGCGGTCAGTCCGAGAGTTGAATTTTCAAGCGTAGCCTCCGTAGAATACAGTCCCGCGCCGCGGATTATCCGTTCCGGCTTTTCTGTCGTATATTCTATAAGGTATTTCCAGATTTCAAATCTGCCGGAGCCTTTGTCCTCCGCAACCGTCTCGATTGAGTAACGCTCGCGGACATCCTCCGGGAGCAGCGGAAAAACAACCGTCAAAATGAACACTGTGCAAATCAGCCCTACAGAAATAAATGCGATTTTGCCCTTTATGCTCTTTATTCCCAAAAACGCAAAAAAGGTAAGACCCGCCAATACCCCGATAAGACCGCCGCGCGAGCCTGTTTTGAGCATAGCGTAAAAGCTGAGCGCAAGAAGCACGGCATAAAGCGGCGTCAGCTTTGACCGATTTACTATACGCTTTGCGTATATCATCACGGGCATTATAAAATAACCGCAAAACTGGTTTGGGTCCTCATAAAAGCCGAGAATATACACCGATGTTCTTCCCGTATCGGCAAGATTGACCGTACTGAAAAATCCGAGATACAGCGCAATAAGCCCAACCGCAATCCATGTATTTTCTATAAGATTCCGTTCATTTCTGTTATAAACGCGCATTGACATCAGCACGATTGCCGCACACGAAAGAATCATGTCCTTTGTTGTAACGCGTCCGTTATCCACATTCAGAACAAGCAGTCCCCAGACCGTATACAGCACATACACCATATAGAGCGCCTGAACAGCGTTAAACCTTATCGGTTTGTTTTTTCCGAAAAGCAGTTTATACGCAAGCACCGCAATAACTGGTATCGTGACCGCTTTAAGCAGTGAGCCGACCGGCGTTACCACTGCCGTACCCGGTAAAAACAGGAAATAAAGGCAAACCGCAAGGCAGTCCGCGCTTATATCTTTAAAATAGCTTTTTAACCTTTTTACCGCTCCGGTCATCCGCATTACCTCAAAAATCCGACGTAAATTTTACAGTATAAACGACCGTTTTCGTTTAAAGTATACGGCTCTTCGCCGTATGTCCGACAAATCCGGCTGCCTTACCCCATTTTTCAGCTTATTATACCAAATTTTACTTCTTCTGTCAATGCCTCCGCTGCCAAAACGGCTTTAAAATATCAATTTTATTCTCGCTGCGCGGCACGGCAAGCTTTTTGCGGTTTCAGTGTCTTTTTGTGCAACCGCTCCCCATAAAAAGCTTTGGGACTTAGGTATGCAAAAAAACCCCGCTCTGCGCGGGGTCAATCATTTATTTTACCTTTGTGTTACATACCGATTCCGGCCGCTGTAATCAGTCTACAAATCGGTAAGCTCTGCCGCGCGGACACGCGACTCGTTCTCATAATCCTCGGCTATCATGCCGTCCCTAAGTACAATTACCTTATGCATCATTTTTCTGATTTCGCGGTTATGTGTAACAATCAGCATTGTTGTACTGTACTTTTCGTTTATTTCTTCAAGCAGCGTCAGTATATCGCGCGATGTATTTGAATCAAGCGCGCCTGTCGGCTCGTCGCAAAGGAGCAGCTTGGGATTTTTTATCAGCGCCCTTGCTATTGCGCACCGCTGCTGCTGACCGCCGGAGAGCTGTGACGGCAGCTTATTCTGCTGCGTACGCAGGTCAAGTGTGTCAATAAGCTCGTCTATGTCAAGCGGCTTCGCCGCAAGATGTTCGCAAAGCTGTATGTTCTCCCTGACCGTCAGATTTGGCACAAGGTTATAGAACTGGAAAATATACCCGACATTATCGCGCCTGTACTCCGAAAGCCGCGTCTGGCTCATTCCGAATATTTCAAGTCCGTCAACCGTTACAGACCCCGAATCCATTTCCTCCAGTCCGCCTATACAGTTAAGCAGAGTTGACTTTCCGCAGCCGCTTGAGCCGAGAACCGCACACATCTGCCCCTTTTCGACACTTGTCGTAATGCCCTTCAGCACCTCTGTATAGCTCGAATCCTTTCCGTAGCTTTTTTTCACCTCATGAATTTCAAGATACATTGTCAAGCCTCCGAAATAAATCATTCGCGGCAACCCCGCCGTTCGGTACCGCCTTGCACCGTTTCATCATTCCGCCGCTGATCGCGCCGCACGTTTACGTCGCGTTTATTCCTTTGTTATGCCCTTCCTTTTCAGGTATTCAACCGTTTCGCCGAGACGTTTTGAAAACATACTGTTTCCGTTATAGCACGCCCCGCAAGAGCAAACCGTCTCAAATGCACAGCTTTCCACGCGGCTGTCATCAATCTCAAACAGCTGCATACCGCACCCGCCGCATACATATACGCTGTTTATAACATCCGGCTTTTTATTTTTAAACGCCGCGCCGTGCCGCTTTGCCGCATTTTCCGCGTACAAGTGCAAATACCCCGTACTGCCGCAGCTGCACAGCATTGCCATTTTAATGCTTTTGTAACTCTTTTCGTTTATGTATCCGATTATCCGCTTGCACGATTTGCAAAATAAAATCCCGCCATGCTCGTTTAAAAGCATCAGCTCCGACAGCTCCGTCTTGTACTTCATACTGCTATTTTACGCTTGAGCTTTTTTCCTTAAGCACAACATCGTGCGCGCCGCCCTCGACAATACTTGTTGCCGAAACAAGCGTCATTTTCGCCTTCTCCTGCAGCTCCGTAATCGAAACCGCACCGCAGTTGCACATTGTTGACTTAACCTTGTTGAGCGTGAGCGCCACGTTATCCTTCAGACTTCCCGCATAAGGCACGTACGAGTCAACGCCCTCCTCAAACGAGAGCTTCTGTGCGCCGCCCATGTCATAGCGCTGCCAGTTTCTTGCCCGCGCCGAGCCTTCGCCCCAATACTCCTTCATGTAATTTCCGTTTACCGAAACCTTATTGGAAGGACTTTCGTCAAACCGTGCAAAGTATCTTCCGAGCATTACAAAATCCGCGCCCATAGCCAGTGCAAGCGTAATATGATAGTCATGCACAATTCCGCCGTCGGAGCAAATCGGAATGTAAATTCCCGTTCTCTCGTAGTATTCGTTGCGCGCCGCAGCAACCTCCTGAACGGCGGTTGCCTGACCTCTGCCTATGCCCTTCTGTTCACGCGTGATACAGATAGAGCCGCCGCCTATACCAATCTTGATAAAGTCCGCGCCCGCTTCGGCAAGGAATAGGAATCCCTCTCTGTCAACAACATTGCCAGCGCCGACCTTTACGCTGTCGCCGTATTTTTCTCTTATAAATTTAAGCGTTCTCGCCTGCCATTCGGAAAAACCCTCCGATGAATCTATGCACAGCACATCCGCGCCCGCCTCGATAAGTGCGGGTACGCGCTGCTCGTAGTCGCGCGTGTTTATGCCCGCGCCGACCACATAACGCTTTGACGCATCCAAAAGCTCGTCCGGGTTTTCCTTATGCGAGGCATAGTCCTTTCTGAAAACAAAGGCAACCAATCTCTTGTTTTCGTCGATTATCGGCAGCGAGTTGAGCTTGTTATCCCATATTATATCGTTTGCCTCTTTAAGAGTCGTTCCCTCTGTTGCATATACCAGCTTTGAAAACGGGGTCATAAAGGTTTCTACCTTTGTTGACTTGTCCATACGGCTTACGCGGTAATCGCGCGCCGTAACGATACCCAGAAGTACGCCGTTCGGAGTTCCGTCCTCCGTTACCGCAACTGTGTTGTGTCCCGTGCGTTCTTTAAGCTCCAGTACGTCCGCAAGGGTCGCGTCCGGCTTGATGTTGGAATCGCTTGCAACAAATCCCGCCTTATGCTTCTTTACGCGGCGTACCATTGCCGCCTCGTCCTCCACGGACTGCGAGCCGTAGATAAACGACACACCGCCCTCTTTTGCGAGAGCGATAGCCAGCTTATCGCCGGAAACCGACTGCATTATTGCGGATACCATCGGTATATTCATAGTAATTGCGCTTTCTTCGCCCTTTTTAAACTTTACAAGCGGAGTTTTAAGACTCACGTTTGCGGTCATACATTCAGCCGACGAATATCCCGGAACAAGCAGATATTCGCTGAAGGTGTGCGAGGGTTCGTTAAAATAGGTTGCCATATTTATTCAATCTCCTGTTCTGTTATTTTTTACCACAACGCCGATACCGGAACAAAAACGTTTTTAACTCCGATTTCGCAGCTTTTTATTATTACATAACATTATATAACAAACTTTGTCAAAAATCAATACGTCAGACGTTTTTATTTTCATAAACCGAGCCTTCCTCGGCTTTCAGCAGCTTTATAAGATACACGACCGCCGCGAAAAGTATCGCCGCAACCAGTATGCCGAGCAGAATATTTTTCGGCGTCCGACCTATATCGGGGAAAACAATCAGCGCGACAATTACCGCATAAAAAACCACGGTAGCCATTTTTCCGTACCAGTTTGAGTGAAGAACTATCTTTTTCAGATACAGTGCCGCGCCGGTTATAATCATAGCCGACTCCTTGACCACCACCAGGACAATCACCCATACGGGAACAACGCCGCGGTACGCAAGGCAGACGACCGCGGTTATCTGCATCAGCTTATCCACAAACGGGTCGTATACCTTTCCGACATCCGTAATCATATTAAAGTGTCTTGCAATCCATCCGTCAACAATATCCGTAAGTCCGGAAACCAAAAACAGAGCCAATGACATCCAGACCTTGTCCGTGCATATTACCGAATACGCAAATATCGGCACAATCAGCAACCGCACCGTCGTTAAAATATTAGGCAGCATCTTATTCCTCCGTTTTACCGTTTTCAGCGGCACGGCAACCCCGCCGTACCTCCGTGC
>URZD01000148.1 GCA_900552305.1 uncultured Eubacteriales bacterium | reverse complement strand
CGGACGACGGATTCCGCAAAAAAGTTGTTGCGTCCATTCCTGCCGGCTACGTCGGCAATCCCAAGGACATGAACGGCGCGGCTCTGCTGCTTTGCAGCGATGAGGGCAGATACATCACCGGCAGCGAAATCATCGTTGACGGCGGTATGCACCTTTAAAAAATACGAAAGGACTAAACACTATGCACTTTAATGTAAAAGAAGATATAATCGCAATGACTCCGCAATGGAAGGGAGAAAGATTCGAGGACGGACGTCCCAAGGTTGACGACAAATACCTTAAGGCTCTTAAAACCCTTACTCTTGAGGAGGTTTGGAAGCCTATATTTGTAAAAGGCTACGAAAGCCAGTTCGAGGGCAGACTGCACACGCTCCACGATGACGGCAGAAAGCTTATCGGCCGTGCAGTGACCGCGACTTTCTGTCCGTACCGCCCCGATTTTGACGAGGTTGTAAAAGACATCGGCAGGTCGGAAAGCAGAACGGGTACATACAATCAGTGGGTTATAGATAATCTTGTCGAGGGCGACGTTCCCGTAATCGATATGTACGACAAGATTTACAAGGGTACGTTCATCGGCGGAAACCTTACAACCGCAATCAAAAACAAGACAAAGAACGAAAACGGCGGCGCTGTAATCTGGGGCGGAATCCGCGATACGGAGCAAATGAAGAAGGTTGAGAATATCCAGGCATACTACCGCGGTATTGACCCAACCCCGATTCGCGACTTTATTATGATGGGTTATAACACTCCGACCAGAATAGGTAACGCTATCTGCCTTCCGGGCGATGTTGTATTCGGCGCGGGCGGCGGCGTTCTGTTCATTCCAAGCCACCTTGTCGAGGAGGTTGTCGGCGGTGCGGCAAAGACCCAGGTAAAGGATTTGTTCGGCTTTGAGATGATTACTCTCAACAAATTCACCACGGCACAGATTGACAAAAACACTTGGACAGAGGAAATGCTTGATCTGCTTATGGAATTTATCAAGACAGACGACCGCGCGGCTCAGTACAGAGGTCTTGACTGGTCGCTTGAATACGATCTTGCAAGGAACGGTGATCCGAATGATACTCAGAGCGCGTTATAATCTCTACTTCTCCGCAAGCGGAGAGGGCGGCGGAATTTATCACTTTAAATCAGACGGCAGCGGCAATATTGAGCTTGTCAAAAAATATCCGCTTGACAAGCCTATGTTTCTGATAGTCAGCGACAAAAAGCTGCACTGTATACTTCGCGCGCCGTTCGCGGACTCAGATTTCAGCGGGCTTGTTTCGTTCGACATAGGCGAAAACGGCGAGCTGCTTAACATGACAAAGCCGCAAAGCACCAAGGGAATCGTTGCGTGCCACCTTGCGGAATCGGACGGCAGTATCTACTGTGTAAACTACCTTTCGGGCAGCGTAATTAAGATGCCCGACACGGTTGACACGCACAGCGGACACGGCGTAAACCCCAAACGTCAGGACGCGCCGCACACGCACTATGTCTGCGAGTCGCCTGACGGAAAATACATATTTGTTACCGACCTCGGAATTGACAAAATCTTTGTCTATAACAAGGATTTAACTGTACGTTCCACCGTAGATATGCCCGCCGGTCACGGACCGCGGCATCTTATCTGCACGCCTGACGGCGCCGCTGTTTACTGCGTAAACGAGCTTGAATCCACGCTTTCGCACCTTAATTATTCGGACGGAACGCTGACCCTCTGCGCTACCGTAAGGTCGCTGCCCGCTGATTTTCACGGCACAAATACCGCCGCGGCAATCAGAATTGACGGCGACCGCGTATATATCTCGCAAAGAGGTCTTGACGCAATATCGGTTATGAACGTTGCGGACGAAAATATGTCGCTTGAAACGGTTATCCCAGCACAGGGCAACGGTCCGCGCGATTTGTGGGTTGATGAGGACGTCTTTATCTGCACAAACGAGAACAGCGACTCGGTTACGGTTCTTGACCGAAAAGACGGCAGCCTTATTTTCAAATTTGATATGGAGGCTCCGATAAGCGTAATTTGTACAAAAGCATAAAAATTTCTTCCTTAATAATAACCACCCGTCTAACGGGTGGTTATGATTTTAAAGCACTGCGCCGCTATAGCCGAACGCAGCCGCCTTCCTTCGTCTGTCCGAAAACGGTGTTTTCGTCCTTTATTCAACCGCCGCCACGCTGCCGATTATTTTAAGCATTTCGGCTTTGTCCGCACCCGCGCTCATGCCGAGAGAATACGCGCTTTCGCCGTCCTCCCATATCGCAAGGTAGTATTTGCCGCCTATGCCCTTAACCGTTACCGTATTTCCGCCGACCTGCAATTCCTCCGAGGTATCATATACGTTATGGTCGCCGCTTATATCGCCGCTGCCCTTTTCGGTGCGGTAGTTGATTTCTTCATCCTCCGCACTGCGGTAGCTTATCTGTATAAGCTCGCCCAAAATAAGGCTTGTGCCGTCCATCTTGTACCCTTCCGTAACATATGCGGGCATTTTAAACGCATATCCCGCAAGTCTGCGCAGCTCCTCAATATCCGCGGTTTCTGTCGGCGGAAGCGCTGACGAAAGCTCATTGCTTGGGTCTGTACCCGGATTTCCGCCGCCCATCGGATTTTCCGATTTTGGCGGCAGCTCACCCTGTGCGGTATTTTCACTGTCTTCCGCTGTTCCGCCGCTTGCGGAGCCTTCTTTGCTGTCCGTCTTGCCGCTGCCTGCGGTATTCCCGCTGTTGTCCGATTTGCCGTTGTTTGCGGTATTCTCGCTGTTGTCCGATATACCGCTGCCACTTTCCGCAGCGGAGGACGGGCGCGATGTGATATTTCCGCCCTGACCCTTCATGCTGTCCGACCTTTCTGTTGTATCGGTATTTTTACCGTCTGTCAAGCCCTCGTCCGACTTGGGCGCAGTTTGCGGTTTTTCGGTTGAATTACCCTCGGTATTTTCCGTATTTTTATCCGCAGACGGCTCGTTTTTTGAAGGCGGCTCTATCTCCGACTGAATCGGCGGCTCTTCAAGCTGCGGCAAAATTCCGTCCATGCCGAGGTTTTTCGTCAAATACACCGTTGTCAGGCATATCGCCGCGCACGCGGCTATGCCCGCGGCATAGCGAAGATAAAACACCTTTGAACGCTTTTGGGCGCGGCTGTCCGTTTTTTCCTCAAGCTCGCCCTCCGTCAGTTTTTCCTCCGCCGCGTCCATAATCCTTGACTTAAGCGCGTCGGACACCGCAATCCTGTCCATTGCCTGTTTATAATTCTTACTCAAAATCGTAATCCTCCTTCAAAAGCTCTTTCAGCCTTGCTCTCGCCCTGTGCAGCAGCGACCTCACGGTTGTTTGCTCCTGTCCCGTAATTCTCGCGATTTCAGCGGTTTTCCAACCCTCGTAGTAGAACATATACACCACCGTCCGATACTTTTCGGGCAGCGACATGACCGCCTTCATCACGTCCGTATCAAGATTATATCTGTCATAGCACTCCGGCTCCGCTATCTCGTCAATACTGCATCGGTTTCTGTCCCAAAACCGCTTTTTTCTGTTCTTGCACATATTGATTGCCGTTCTGATAAGCCACGCCTTTTCGTGATTTTCATCGTTGAAGTCGGTTTTTTTGTCAATCACCTGCAAAAACACGTCTTGAACAACGTCCTCCGCGTCCGCCATATTGTTAAGATATGTATACGAAACCCTTAAAACCGTATCTCCGTATTTATCGACCAGCTGACCGATATACTCCTTTGTCACCGTCAAGCAAACACCCCCGAAATTTTTTGCCGCACAGCCGCGCCGTCACCTTCGTCTTTTGTCGGCTTTATCCTTTGTGATTACTTATTTAATATTTTTAATTACCTCTGTTATTTCCGCGTCAGAAAGTCCGCCATCCGCATAAAGCGCGAAGGTCATTCCGCCGTTTGTCCAGATTGCACTTGAGGTCTTGTCGCCCTTTCTAAGCGTTACAGAAACCTCGCCCGCCTTTACCGTTTTTGTGTCCTTATATACGTTATAGTCGCCGCTTATATCGCCGCTGCCCTTTGCCGCTCTGTACGAAATCTGTTTATCATCCGCGTTTCTGTAAACAATCTGCAAAAGCTCGCCGTCAAGGGTTGAGATATAGTCGAGCTTATAACCGTCCGTAACCTTTGTCGGAACGGGTGCTTCAAAGTTTACCGCCTTCTTTGCCTCGTCAACGCTTTTATACTCCGTCCACGGATTCGGAATCTGCGCACTGTTGTCGGCATTTTTGCCGCCGTCCTTGTTTATCACAATGCTGCTGTCCTTCACCGCAACCGAGCCTTTGCCGCAAAGGATTTCAAACATTCCCGCAGGAACGTAGGTTTTGTCACCCTTCAAAACCGGAGCCGCACCAAGCGCAGTCGGCGCACTCATTCCTATTGCCGTTGACGACGCCATGTAGTAGTTGTCCTTACCGATATATACCTTTGTGTTTACCTCGCCGTCGTCTAAGTCAATGCTCTGATTTTCCTCGTTCCATACGACCTTAAAGCCGAGCTTTTCCGCTGTTGCACGGAGCGGCAGCATTATGCACTTGCCCGATGTAAATGTGTCCGCGTCAATTTTTTCCGTTCCGATTGTCAGTGTGTAGCCGCTTGCCGCCGCGGGCGCCTCTGTCAGCATTTCCGTACCGTTTGCCCATACTGCCGAAACCGCTCCCGTTGCCAATACTCCGATTGTTACCGCTGTACATATAAGTTTTTTCATAATTTCATTACTCCTGTCATTTTAATTTTTTATAAGGTTTTTTGAGGTCCTCACTTATAAAACAATCGGCAAAGAATTATTGTTGCACTTTTTTAAAAAATTTTTTTAAATCCGACACAGGCGGACAAATTAAGGCTGCCGCCCTACAAGGTGAGCGTTCAAAAAGATGATGTTTTTTAATCGCTGGGCATATCGTATTCGGATTACTTTTCTGTTACTCCGCCGCTTTTACGATACTCGGTCGGCGACATTCCCGTCTTTTTTGCAAAGAGTTTTGAAAACGCAAGCCCGTCGGCGTACCCCACACTGAGCGCGATTTCGCCGACCGAAAGATTCGTTTTTAAAAGCTGTTTTTTCGCTCTTTTCATCTTGTAGTCTATAATATAGTCGCACGGTGACATTCCTGTTTCGCGCATGAACAGCCGATACA
>URZD01000147.1 GCA_900552305.1 uncultured Eubacteriales bacterium | reverse complement strand
TTTGTACTTGTTTGCGGTATGTCGGTCGAGGGTATGGCTCTTGCGTCCACAATCTCAAACGCAGTGTCCGCCGTACTGCTGCTTGTGTATCTTGTCCGTTCGGAGGGTCCGTGCCGCTTGAATATAAAACGGCTCGGCATCGAAAAAAAAGCCTTTTTGGGAATCCTTCACATCGGACTCCCCGCGGGAATCCAAAGCTCGCTTTTTTCGCTTTCTCATATGGTAATTCAGTCGTCAATCGTAGCCGTCAACAATGCCGCCGTACCTGAGGGCAGCGCGTTTCAGCCTGTCGTCAAGGGCAGCGCAGCCGGTACAAGCATAGAGAGCTTCGGTTATACCGCGGTAAACTCAACAGCGCAGGCAGCAATATCGTTTACCGGGCAGAATGTCGGTGCGGGAAACTTTAAAAGGGTTGTCAGCGTCCGCCGAGCGTGCTATATTGCCGTTTCGGTTTTCTCTGTCATATTTGCAGCCGTTATGCTCTCCTTCCGCGGCTCTCTGCTCGCGCTCTATGGCGTAACAAGCGGCGCTCCCGGGAGCCTTGACCGAATAGCCTATGACACCGCCGTAACAAGAATGCTGTATATGTTTATTCCGTATTTTCTGCTCGGATTTATGGAGGTCGGCTCTGGAGTTATGCAGGGTCTCGGCTGCTCGGTAACATCAAGCACGATAACCCTCCTCGGCTCTGTTGCATTCCGTATTCTTTGGATAGCGACAGCCTTCCGCGCATTTCCGAGACTGGAAATCGTTTTCCTTTCCTATCCCATTTCGTGGTTTTTAACAGCCGCCGCGCAGTATGTATGCTCGCAAGTCGTCTTTAAAAAGCGAATGTCAGCCGCCGCAGCTAACGTCACTGCCGCGGCACCGAGCAGCGCAGAGCTTCAGCCATAATTAAATGAGCCGTATTTTTATACAGCTTACTTTATTCGGAAATATATTTCAAAGGATTTTAGCTTTTTTATGTTGACGTGCAAAAAAAAGTATGTTATAATAATCACATAGAAAAGGAGAAGGTGATTTAATAATGGAAGTTTCTTATCAGGATATTATTAAAAAGAGAATCAAAGAAAAGTTTAAAACAATCGAAAACTTTTCAAAGCACATGAACATTCCGAGAACTACTTTGAACTTTATATTAAAGAACGGCGTTGGCGTCTCCGGCTTTGACATGGTTAACAGAATACTCAGCGAGCTTGATATTCCAATCGCTTCCGCGATTGACCCCAACACGGACGAACGCTCTCTTGATTTGCTCAAAACCTTTGATTCTCTTGACGAGGCAGGCAAACACACTCTGGAAACAATAGCTTCAACCGAGCTTGAGCGCATTTACAATCCGCACAACAGTGCAAGCATTGCCGCATACGGCGGTACGCTTAATTCCTCTGTCTCCGACGAGGAAAAGGAGATTCTTGAGCTGGTCAGAAAAATCAAAACAGAGTTGTAAACGCGGAAATATACGTTTTTTGTGTCCTGTGCGAACGATAACCCCGGACAAGCTATATACTCCTTACAGCCTGAAACCGATTTTGCTCGGATTCGTACAAGGCGCGGCGTGCAGAATAAAAGTCAGCTGTACGCACTCACGCGTTTTATCAGCCATAAGCCGTACATATTTATTTTCGGCAAAAACCACAGTCCGTAAAAAAGCTACGGACTGTGGTTTTTATTTACATAAAAAAATTTTGACCTTCGGCTGATATGCTGCGCCCTTTACATTCATGCCGCGCATTGCCTCTTTAAATTATTTCTCAAATTTTTTATATACCAAATCAAGCATTTCTTCTCTGTCTCTGACAGCTCTCGGGTCGTTTTCAATCCTCGCCGCCAAGCCGAGCCGATTTATCTGCGAGTTATTACGGACAATGGGCAGTGACGCGTATTTCTTTGACTCGGCAATAACCCTTCTTCCCATATCATTGTGGGCGAGTACCCTAATATATTCCGGCAGCCGTTCTCTGTCGTTCAGCGTAAAATCAAGGTATGCCGAAAGAATTATCCTACGTATGCGGCTTAGCGTATACCGCTTTGTCTTAACCGCATGGCACAGTCCGTCAAATGTCTGCGCAGTCTTTGCCGCATTCTTAATCCTGTTTTCAAGTCCCTCCGATACGTCCGGAACATACTTCAAAACCGCAGCAGGCTTTTTGATAATATCGGCAATTATTGCACGCTCCATGCCCTTCACTGAATGAAGTTTTGCATTTCTGTATATTTCCGCGCACTCCGGCGGTATATAGCGTTCCGCCCCCGCAATATCGCCGCTTAGCAAAAGACTGCGAATATAGCTTGCTGAGGCAATCGTTCCGTTTCCCGTGTCGGAATCGTGCGCCGTGCCGCAACGCTGCACCGCCACCGGCACTATTGGGCTGTCCGAAAAGCTCAGTGCCTTAATATATTCAATTCCGAGAATGTTGTTCGGATATTTTAGCAATGATGCATACTCGCTGCCGAGGATTTCGCTTACCGCCGCCATTCTTGCCGAAGGGAAGCTCGCTCCTCCGCTCATGTGCCGCGCCAACGCCTCCTTAAAATCCTCCGGCTCGTCCGCAAGCAGCCTTCCTACCTGAAACAGTGACTGCACATCATCGGTTTCCGCTCCAAACGATAAATGCGTAACCGTTTCAAGCGAGCTTAAAATATATACCGCATTACGCGCAAAAAATTCGGCGGACTGCATGGAACATATTGACGGCAGCTCCAGTACAATATCCGCACCGCCGGCAACCGCCGCAGCCGCCCGTGTTTTCTTATCAAAAACCGCAACATCTCCGCGCTGAACAAAATTGCCGCTCATAACCGCAACCACTGCGTCTGCTTTTGTCATTTTCCGCGTTTCCTCTATATGAAATTTATGCCCGTTATGAAACGGATTGTACTCGCAAATAACAGCAGCAATTCTCATTCACTATATCTCCCGGTATTTTATTTTTTCTCTTTATAATATGCAACCCGCTTGACTAAAATAATCAAGCGGGTTGCATCTATCCGAATTACCGAAGAGGGAGTATCGGCTTTCGGATTGACCTAAAACACCAAAGAGGGAGTATCGGTTTCCAGGTCAGATGTCCGAACAACCGAAGAGGGAGTATCGGTCTTCGGACTTTTCCGTTACAAGCATATTATACCAAACTATTTTTCAAAATGCAAGTCGATAATGCCTTTTTTTACTTTTAATTCTATTTTTTGTCAAAAGTTGCCAAATCAAAGTTGATTTTCCGTAAAATTTTGCCACTGTTTCTAAATATTTTTTAAAACACAAACACAAAAAAAACATTTAAAAGTATTTTTTCTCAAAAGACTCTGCATAAACACACATTTTATATATTATAACGTCATTTAACACTCTTCAATGCTAAGCAAATTTTTTACATTTTGCCGCAAAAATCAAAAAAATCCGTACTTAATTTTTATTCTTTCTATCTTTTCAATCATAGGCTCTGCCGCAAGCCAGAGAAAAAACACGGTTGCCGCCGCGTGAATCATATCAAACGGAAATCCCATGGCGTATGCGTAGATTATCATCTCAAACGTTGGGTTGTCCTTCCACAAGACAACCGATGCGGGATTCATTATCCCGCCGTAAATCAGCATCACAGACAACGCTCCGTAACTGCAAAGCGACCGCTTTGTACAGCGTATAATTCCGCTGCGGAAAATTATTCCCGCAAAAAAGCCAATCATTCCGAAAGCCGCCATTTGCCACGGCGTCCACGGTCCCTGTCCGAAAAAGAAGTTGGACACAAAAGCGCAAAGCGCCCCGACCAAAAAGCCGCTTTCCGCACCAAGACATACGCCCGCAATTATCACCACCGCCGCAACAGGCTTAAACTGCTGCAAGGAGTAAAACGCCACTCTTCCCGCAACGCCGACCGCACAAAGCACACTCGTTATAACAAGTTCACGCGCCATTGGCTTTCTGCCTTCAAATGCCGCCACAAACGGAATAAATATCTCCGCTATTATCATAAGGCTTATAAAATAATATTTTTTATCCTGTAAAAAACGAAATCCCCAAAACACAGTCAAGGGTACCGCTGCAAGCACAGCTGTCGCGCATATAGCCGTTCGCGCAGTTATCTTCCTCTTTTTTATATAAATCGGGATTTCATCAGCCATATTATCACGTCGCGGAATCAGGCATAACGCGCACCCTGCCGCCGCAAGAATCGAAAACATCTGATAAACCACCGTCACCGCGGTATCTTCCGCCGCGTTAAAGAGCTTTACCGACACCGCAAGCAATACGGCGCATATAATTCCGAGTACGGTTTTTATATGCGAAAAACCGTATTTCCGCGTGTCAGCTTTTTTCGGTCTTTTCGCTGTTTTGCGCACTTCCGCGGCAGTGCCGCACTCCGCGTCCGCACTTTCATTCAAAGCATTTTGCGAAAAATCTGTTTCAGTTTTTAATTTTTCATCACATTCCGCAACTGTTTCGGTTTTGAATATATCCTTTTTGTTATCATTCCCGCCGCCGAATGCCGAAACAATATCCGCAACCGTTACCGCGTTTTCAATTATTCCGCGCGACATACGGCTTGCCGCCGTAGTGTAAAAGCTTTTTCCCGCAAACAGCCTGTGCGGCTCGTCCACAGCCACAGCCGACCCGTCAAAAAATATCGCCGCGCGATCCGCATACTCCGCGCAAAACTCTATGTCATGCGACACCATAATTATTGTCACGCCAAGCGTCTGCAACCTTTTAAGCAACCCGGCAAAGCTGATTTTAAAGTGCGCGTCCATTCCTTTTGTCGGCTCGTCCAGGATAAGCATTTTAGGTTTTGACAACAAAACCTTTGCAAGCGCCACGCGCTGTTGCTCACCGCCCGATATATCATACGGATGGCAATCAAGAATCCCGCCAATTTTGCAAAGATTCGCAACCCTTTGTATATCCGTCTGCGCTTTGCCGAGGCTTTGTCCTCGGCCTTCAAACATTTCCTCAAGTTCAAGCCTCACCGTCTTTTTTACAAAAAGATCGGTTGGATTTTGCGGCAAAACGCCGATACAGCCGCAAAACCGATTTTTAAGCGCCGCCATCTCTGTTCCGAAAATTTTTACGCTTCCCCTGTACGGCTTGTTGATTCCCGAAATAACGGAAAGCGCGGTTGACTTTCCCGCGCCGTTCCCGCCGCATATAGCAAAA
>URZD01000146.1 GCA_900552305.1 uncultured Eubacteriales bacterium | reverse complement strand
CGTCCTTGTGGCTCATAAATTCGTCAACTGCCTGCTCACCGTCCACTGCCTCAAGAACACTGTAGCCTTTGGCGCTCAGAAAGTCGCGTATTACCTTGCGAATCCTGAATTCATCATCAACCAAAAGAATTTTTACCATATCCGGCGTCACCTCTTATCCGTCAGCCGATGGGCAGCTGCCCCGCCCAAAAGGGCGCAAGTCGGCATATTTCGGTTATTGTATATATCTATATTAACATGGTTTTGTGTAGATTTTGTGTAGCCGAAACCAAATTTCAAAAGCGGATTTTCCGCCGCGCGGCGGAAAACACTCCTTAAATCCCCAAGCGCGTGAAAAAAGTTTTCTTTATCTTCACCGCGCGGGGTATCAAAATTTTAACCGATTTAAAATATAATTACAAAACAACCGCGTTTTGCTCATCAAACGCGATACAGCCTGTCACGTCGCGCCGCGCAACCGAAAGGTACGTATCCGTACCGATTTTTATTCCCGCGTCAATGAGCGCGTTTTTTGTGACGGTATACGCAAGCGCGGGGTAGTTGTTCTCGTGGCTCAAATGACCGAGAATGATTTCCTCCGTTCCGCAGCCGACAAGCCTTACCGCAAGGCTCGCGGCGTCCTCATTACAAAGGTGACCGCAAGAGCTGCGTATTCTGCGTTTCAGCTCATACGGGTATCTGCCCATATCGAGCATATTGCTGTCGTAGTTCGATTCCAAAAGCACCCTGCGGCTGCCCTTTATCGCACAAAAAACCGTTTCGGAGATTTCGCCCATATCGGTGGCAACCGCCGCCTTATCCCCGCCGCTTTCAAACGTGTAGCCTACCGGGTTTGCCGCGTCATGAGGTATCGAGAACGGCTGAACGCCGATTCCGTCAATCTCAAATGCGCCGCTGTCGATTATATGTATATTTTCGGGTTTCAGCTTGCCCAGGGTCGGTTTCGCCGCCTCATAGGTTTCGCGGTTTAAGTATACCGGAATATCATATTTCCGTGAAAATATCCCCACGCCCTTTATATGGTCTGTATGTTCGTGCGTGACAAGGATTGCGGAGATTTCGGACGGCGAAAATCCCGCCGCACCAAGACATTTGTCCATCAGCCTTCCGCTTATTCCGCAGTCAACCGCAAGCGCGTGCCTGCCGTCCGATATAAGCGCCGCGTTTCCGCTGCTGCTGCTGCGCAGAGGGTAAATTTTAAGCTCTCTCAACCTGAACTCATCCTTTCAAATTACGGCAAAATCCGCCGCCAAAGCCGTGCCGCGGTTTCCGTCTCTCTATATCAATAGGGTGCAAAAAACATTCAAGGCGGAATTGCCGTTGTTTTTTGCACCCCAAAAATTTCGTTTTTATGCAATATTTCCGACGCGTTTTCCGTCGATGTTTTCCGTCCGCCTTGTAATCTGCGCGCCCAAAGCCTTCAGCTTTTCCTCAAAATTCTCATAGCCGCGGTCGATATACTTGATGTTGTACACCTCGGTTACTCCGTTTGCCATAAGTCCCGCGATTACCATTGCGGCACCCGCGCGGAGGTCTGTGGACGCAACCCTTGACCCGGTCAGCTTCATTCCGCCCTCGACAACGGCAACCCTGCCGTCAACGCTTATTACCGCGCCCATTCGCTGCAGCTCCTCAACATACTTAAAACGATAGTCCCAGACATTTTCGGTAACAATGCTCGTTCCCGCCGTGGAGGTGAGCAGCGTCAGCATCTGCGGCTGCATATCTGTCGGGAAGCCGGGGTACGGCATCGTCTTGAAGTTCGCTTTTTTAAGTTCTCTGTCAACGCACACGCGAACGCTGTCGTCATATTCCTCGACCGTTACGCCCATCTCAATCAGCTTTGCGGATATTGAGTCAAGATGCTTTGGGATTACGTTCTTAATCAGAACGTCGCCGCGCGTTGCGGCAGCCGCCACCATAAATGTTCCCGCCTCGATTTGGTCGGGGATAACGGTATAGCTCCCGCCGTGCAGCTCCTCCACGCCCTTTATCTTGATTGTGTCCGTACCTGCGCCCTTGATGTTTGCGCCCATACTGTTAAGGAAGTTTGCGACATCGACAATGTGCGGCTCCTTTGCCGCGTTCTCGATTATTGTAAGTCCGTCAGCAAGGGATGCGGCAAGCATGACGTTTATTGTCGCGCCGACCGAAACCTGATCCATGTATATCTCTGCGCCATGCAGATACTCCGCGCTTATATCGACAAGACCGTGTTCCACCGAATACTCCGCACCAAGGGCCACAAAGCCTTTAAGATGCAAATCAATTGGTCTTACGCCGAAGTCACAGCCGCCCGGCATGGAAACTCTCGCATTGTTAAATCTTCCGAGCAGCGCGCCCATCAGATATGACGACGCGCGGATTTTGCCGACCATTTCGTACGGAGCCTCATAACAGCTAAGCTCCGTGCAGTCAATGGTAAGAATACCCTTCCCTGTGAAAAATGCCTTCCCGCCGAGTTTATTTATAATATCAACGAGTACATATATATCGCTCACAAGCGGAACATTGTCGATTACGCAAACGCCCTTAACCATAATTGCCGCCGCAATCAAAGCCACAGCGGAATTTTTTGCGCCGCTGATTTCGACCTCGCCTTCAAGCCTTGCTCCGCCAAGTATAACATACTTGTCCATTTGTCCACCCACTTATTTTAGTCTTTCTTCCGAAGAATAATATGTCAAATCCCTATCCAAGTCATAAATATTATTATATCAATAACCGCGCCTAAAATCAATAGCAAAAGTAATTTTTTATATATATTTTTTATACCCTGTTTTTCCGATTTCGATACGCACCTGCCCGTTTGTTTTATCTGTCATATTTTTGACAAAATTTTCCGTATCGGAAACAGGCACAAACGCGCACACCTTTACGCTGTCGGTATACACCGTGTCGCCGGTCAAGACATTGCCGCGGCAAAGCTCGTTTTGGATTTTGCCCAAGAGCGTGTAGTCGCAAAACAGCGATACCTCGGTGCAAAGCGCCATATCAACCGGGAGCGCTGCGGCTATGCCTTCCTTTGCCGCCTTTGAGTATGCGTGGACCAGTCCGCCCGTGCCGAGGAGTATTCCGCCGAAGTACCTTGTGACCACCACGGCAATATTACTCAGACCCTCTTTTTTTATGCAGTCAAGCACGGGGAGTCCCGCCGTTCCCGCCGGCTCTCCGTCATCACTGTAGCGCATGATTCCGTTTTCCTCGATAATATACGCAAAAACGTTGTGACGCGCGTCCCAGTATTTTTTTCGCAGCTCCTCGATAAACGCGGTTGCCTCGTCCTCTGTCCTGACAGGCTTTACCGCCGCGATAAACCGCGACCTTTTTTCGGTAATCTCTCCGCTCGCCTCCTGCGAAACGGTGCGATATTTTTCCTTCAAACAGTACACCTTCCTTAACCGAATGTATGATACCCGCTTAAGCGCGGATTTCTCCGTTTCGGCTAACTCTATCATAACATATACTTTCGGTTTATGCAAGAATTTTTTCTGCAAGCAAAAATTCCGCACTTTTTTCCGAAAATACGGCAAAAACAGAAACAGCCGCCCGCAAACGCGGGCGGTCGTAATTTCTTTAAAACGGCAGGTCTGTAAGCCGAGTTCTGTCATTTAAGACGGTCATCTATCTAATATATACATCACTGCATATCTTAAGCCACCTTCCCGGGAGACGCCGGGCAAGCTTAACCTCCTCTATCAGGTGTTGCTCCGAGTGGGGTTTACAGCATCAGTAAGTCGCCATACTGTGGGTGAGCTCTTACCTCACCTTTCCACCCTTACCTGTCAAAGACAGGCGGTATATTTCTGTTGCACTTTCCTTGAAGTCGCCTTCACAAGGTATTACCTTGCACCCTGCCCTGTGGAGCTCGGACTTTCCTCATACACAGGATTGCTCCTTGTGCCCGCAACCGTCCAACCTGCCGCATAATTCGGGCAGCGCCGCATAAAACGCTGCGCCGCCCTCCTTCATCGCACGGAAATTAAACGCTGTACGCTCAACTCCCGCGCCCAAAATCTTTGATGATTACTGCTCCTTAAAAAGCGTAACCCTTATTGTGCCGTCAATCTCTTTAAGTTCGGATAGAATATCCCCCCCGATTGCGCTGTGCGTATCAATCATTGTGTACGCATAGTCGCCGCGGCTCTTGTTTGTCATGTTCTCGATATTGATTCCGTTATTGGTGAATACCGCCGAAATCTGCGAAAGCATCGCAGGAATATTCTTGTGCCACATTGTCACACGCGAACCGCACACCGCGCCCATATCGCAGGTCGGAAAGTTAACCGAGTTGATAACATTTCCGTTTTCAAGGAAGTTTTTCAGCTCGCTTGCCGCCATAACCGCACAGTTGTCCTCGCTCTCCGGCGTTGACGCGCCGAGATGCGGCATTACAATGATATTTTCCTTGTCAAGCAGCTTTTCGTCCGCAAAGTCCGTAATATACGCCGCAACGGTTCCGTCCTTAACCGCATTGATAACCGCGTCGGTGTCAACCAGCTCACCTCTTGAGAAGTTGAGCAGTCTTACTCCGCTTTTAACCTTTCTGAAGGTGTCCGCATTGAACATTCCCTTTGTGTCCTTTGTTGCGGGAACGTGAATTGTGATATAGTCGCTTTCCGCAAGCACTGTGTCAAGGTCGTTCGCCTTCTGCGCCGCGCGGGTCATGTGCCATGCCGCGTCAACCGACAGATACGGGTCAAAACCGATTACATTCATTCCGAGCGCGTGTGCAGCGTTTGCAACGCGTACGCCGATTGCGCCCAGACCGATAATCCCCAGGGTCTTGCCCTGAATCTCCGGTCCCACAAAGTTGGACTTGCCCTTTTCAACCAGCTTGGGAACAGCGTCGCCCTCGCCTATAAGGGTTTTCGCCCATTCGATACCCTGTACAATCTTTCTTGACGAAAGAAGGAGCGCGGATATAACCAACTCCTTTACCGCGTTAGCATTTGCGCCCGGAGTATTGAAAACGACAATGCCCTTTTCGCTGCACTTGTCAATCGGGATATTGTTCACGCCCGCGCCCGCGCGCGCAACCGCCGCAAGGCTTGCCGGCAGCTCCATATCATGCATATTAAAGCTCCTCAGGATAATGCCGTCCGGATTCTCCACCTCGTCACCGTATGTATATTTATCGTCGAATACATTTAATCCGACCTTTGCAATTTTGTTTAAAGTCTGAACCTTATACATAAATATCACTCCTATCGCTTACGCGTTTTCCTTTTCAAACTTCTCCATAAGGTC
>URZD01000145.1 GCA_900552305.1 uncultured Eubacteriales bacterium | reverse complement strand
CCGCCGTAAAACATTATAAATATCAACGCGACCGAACATATCTGCTCGGCAAATGAATAGTTGTCAAAGCTGATACGCACCAAGCCGTCCGAGCCAAAGAACATACCGAGAAGAATGAATGCAAGAAGGGTCGGAAGTCCGAGCCTGTCGGATATGCGGTTGCAAACCACACAGGCAACGATAACAACCGCACATACAATAATTGGAACCGTCAATGTCGTCACCTCCGAATTTACAAGTTATATACAACATTTTAACATAAAATGTACGTTTATGCAAATGTTTTCTTTAATCTTAACAGAAGAATAACACCGTTTTCGGCGCGGAATACGCCAAAAACGGTGTCAGAGCCAACCGATATTATATCTTTTCATGCGGTTTCGGATTCTGTTTCAGATACGGGAACTCCGTCAGCCTTAAATTCGAGCAGCCGTACGGAATAAGCCGAACACGCTCCGCCTCGCCGAGCGGCGTACGCGAGCGCGGCTGCTCGTCACAGTGTCCGTTGTTGAAATCCCAGTCGATTTCGCACATTTCCGCCGTCATCTCTATCGGCGGCTCGGCGTTGCCGAATCCGGACTCAAACGGATTTTCCCTGACCTCAAATTTGTCGTCCGCAAGCGCGTAATTCCATTTTGAGGTCGGATAAATATAATAATCGCAGTACGGAAATTTTCTGTCCACTCCGTTCTGCCAATATTCAACTCTTTCCCACTTTTCGCCCACCGCCACGGAATAGAGCAGCGGACCGCGCCATACGCACACCATATCCCCAGGTCGTTCGATTATGCGCGTTTTAAAGCTAAGCCGAACGTTAACGGTTTCCGTCCCGCACCATGTTCTGCGTATTTCGGCAAACTGTCCGACAGCGACCGCCTTTCCGTCAACCTCGGCGCTGTCGGCAAAGGACGGTATTCTGACCGAAAGCGTAAATTTCACCGGCTTTTCCGTTGTCACACGGTATGTAAGATTGTCGCGGAACGGATAGCCTGTTTCCAACTCGCACTTGACCGAAACGCCGTTTATCTCCGTTTCCGCCGCTGACGGAACAAGCACGCAGGAAGCAAGTACATCATCCGAGCGCATGAACGCGGAAAGCGCCAGCTTTGGGAATCCCTGACCGAAATTCGCCGTGCAGCAACCAAAATTCGGCTCCAGTCCGAACGTGTGCGCAACATTGTTGTTGGAGTGGAACGGCTGCTTTGACATAGGAAATGCCGCAACCTGGTTTGCCATCTGGTCATACTGGTGCGACCACATATCCGGGCTTATTGCCGCGGGCAGCGAGTTGAACGCAAGCCGCTCCAGTCTGTCAAGCCATTTGGGGTTGCCGCCGATTGCAAACAGCCATTCATAGGAGTACATCGCCTCCACCACCCCGCAAAGCTCGGGACCGTGTATCGGCGATGTTCCGGAAAGGTTTTCGTCACCGTTAAAATGTTCCGCAGCCGTGCCGTGCTTTTCAAAAAGATACTTCAGAGCCGTTTCCGCAAACTCATCGGGATTCCCGCCCGAAATCAGCGACGTCAGCGCCTCCGACTTCAGCATCATCGCAACATTCACAATATGCGAAAACAAATCGTAACGTTTGTCCGCTGCAAATTCATCAATAAACCCTGTTTCAAAAAGTCCCTTCCAGTCAAATCCCTGTACGCGCAGCTTTTTCGCAAGCGTGATAAGCCATTCGTCATGCGTCCTCTCATAGAGCCAAAATATCGGAATAATCCCCTCAAACCACCTTGCCGCTCCCCATGTGCGCAGCGTGTTAAAATTTATATGAACGTCAAACTGGCGCAGGCATTTTTCGACCACCTCGGGGATACGCTCATCGCCCGAACAATCCGCATACACCGTCAAAACCTTAAGTATAAGCAGCGTTGCCCATGTATCGTAGTTCGCGCGTTCCTCCCTGCCGCACGGACAAATCCAGCCGTCCCCGTTCTGCCGCTTAATAATCGCGTCAATATAAAGGCGCGCGCGGCGTATCATGTCGTCGTCCTCCAAAAGATACGCAAGCGGAACAAAGCCGTCCAGCCAGTACGGAACACGCTCCCACCCCTCGCGGTCGCCGCCTATCCACGCGCTGTCCTTTATGTCGGGCCATACCTTGTCAAGGTTGCCGCACAGCCCCTTCGCCTGAATTTTAAGCTGCTTTAAAAGCCATCCGCTCGGTTTAATGTTCTTTGTTGTCATAAAATTATATTGCAAATTTTTCACCGTTATTTCCTCCAAGTATTGAAATTATCTTTAATATATGCTATAATTTTATAAAAGTCAATTTCAATTTCCGATATAAACATTGCAAAAATTGAGCAAAAGGAGAATAACCGTGTACTATCTGTCCGATACAAGTCCGCTGTACTTTAACGCCTGCTCCATGCGCAGATTTTTTAAAGGTGAGAAGCACATAACGCGCGTATGCGAGGACAGCGTTCTTATACTTATGTTTGACGGCGTTCTGCGCTTTGCCGAGGACGGCTGCGATACGGAGCTGCGCGCGGGCGAATACTACATTCAGCGCGGCGGTCTGTTTCAGGAGGGTCGCCTTGCAAGCGATGAGCCGAGGTACTTTTATATACACTTTGACGGCGAATTTACAAAAGACGCGGGTCTGCCGATACGCGGCGCATTTTCCTCCGCCGAGGTCATAAATGATGTAAGGCGGCTTGAACAGCTGTACTTTTCGCCGCGGCGCAATTCATTTGCCGTAAACGGCTTGTTTTACAGTATCCTCGGCAGCCTTGCCGCCAAGCGCGGCAGTTTTGAGAGCGGCACAGATATTGTCGGCGAAATTCAGAGCTTTATACTTGCCCGCTTCCGCGAAAGCTCGTTTTCGCTGCGCGAAATCGCGGAAAAATTCAATTTCAGCAATGAATACATCATAAAGCTGTTTTGCAGCGGATTTTCAAAAACTCCGCACAGATACATAACCGAGCTGCGAATCGAATACGCAAAACAGCTCATGCTGTCAACCGAGCGCGGTCTGGGCGATATTGCGGCTGAATGCGGGTACTCGGACTATTCGGTATTTTACAAGAGCTTTTTGCAAAATACGGGCAAAAGTCCGCGCGACTGGCGGGAAAGCGTATAGGCGCGGTCGTTTTTTTGCGGGAACGCAGCCTTTTTTAACGGCTTTTATCCCGCATTATTTCAGAAACCGATTTTTTAACACCTTATTCCGACCTACCCCATAAACTGACTTTGTAATACTTAATTCCGTCTAATCACCGAAAACCGCTTGACAAATTTATGACGGTATGCTAATCTTTTACTGAAAACGGTTTGCCGCCCGCAAAAAATGCGGTGCAGACCTTCAGAACCGCGCCCCGGCCGCTCACAGGCAGGGTTTCGGAATTTAACCGAAAGGAATGTAAAAAATGGATATTTCAAAATTTTTTGATCAAAACGAAAAGCCGCTTGACAATTCCGTTATAAACGGCGGCTTTTGCGGAATTTTCCGCACAATAGGCTGTATCGGGGACTCCCTCTCCTCCGGCGAGTTTGAGTCATGTACCGATGACGGAATCACCGGCTGGCACGATATGTACGATTATTCATGGGGTCAGTACCTCGCACGTGACGCGGGCTGCAAGGTTTATAACTTCTCACGCGGCGGAATGAATTGCAGGTGCTTTATGGAAAGCTTCGGCGAAAGCTGCGGCGCATGGTCGGAAATTTGCCCGGCATACATAATCGCCCTCGGCGTAAACGACATCGGAGATGTAAAAAGAGGTATTATAAAGCTCGGCACGGCTGACGACATTGGCAATCCGTCAAACGATACCTTTGTCGGCGCATATGCAAATATTATTATAAACCTTAAACGCAGGCAACCGGACGCAAGGTTTTTCCTTATGACAATTCCGACCGAAACAAGCGAAACGGACGAGGACAAACGTCTGCGCGACGGTCACGCGGAGCTGCTTTATACCATTGCCGAAAAATATAAAAACTGCTATATACTGGATTTCAGAAAATACGCCCCCGTATATGATGAGGAATTTAAAAAGCGGTTCTTCCTCCGCGGGCATATGAATCCCATGGGTTATATGCTGACCGCGCGCATGGTCGAGTCATACATAGACTACATAATCAGACATAACGCAGAGGACTTTAAACAGGTTGGCTTTATCGGAACTTCGCATTATCAAAGGTAACGCAGCCAACGCTTAAAATAACAAAGGCGGCAGCAAAACGATTTTTTAAATCGGATTTACTGCCGCCGTATTATTTCTGTTTCTACTTCTCTATCTCTATCCATTCAAAAGGCTTGCACCGCGCCTTTATCAGCGCCTCGCGCACGGCAATAACGGTAACCGTTCTTTCATGCGGTATCGGTGGCTCTCCCGTTTTGAAAAACTCCGTCAGCGCGTCAATAAACAGTCCGAAATAATCGGACTTTACCGTAATTCTTTCGGCGCGGTTTTCCTTATCCGCGACCGTGTATTCAAAGCTGCCGTCCCTGTCGCTGCGCAGGCACATATGCCATATCCTTCCGTCGTCAAACTCAATCACGGCAGCGGGATGTACGCCTGTGCCGGTATACATGGCTCTTTTTGCCGCGCCGCCCATAAGCCGTATTACCGGATCTATCTGATGAATTATATACATCTCGAACTCGCCCGGTCCCTCGGAGTATATCGCGTCAATCCCCGATACGTCTATTCCGTCAAGCTCTGACGCAAAGCCCAGTGCGGAGCTTGACCAGCACTTTGTTCCGAACGCGTCCGCCTTCTCGAATATTCTGACAGCCGCGTCGCGCGTGGGCGCAAAGGTCTTGTCAATATACACATACTTCCCGGAACGGAGCGGTACATCGCAAAGCTCCTCGTGCATTTCAGGATTGTCGGGTGACAAAACCACCAGTACGTCGCTTTTTTCAACGACCTCATCTGCGGTTTTGCACAGGGTAATCCCGTATTTCTCCGACCACTCGGCATTTGTCATTCCGCCGATAGGACTGTCAATTTTTCCGTAGGCATAACACACCTCAAGCTCGCCGCCGGAATGTTCTTTTATAAATTCGGGGTAATTGTTGGCGTGCCACTCGTCCAGATAATAGTCGATAAATCCAACCTTTTTCATATCAGCCACCTCCTAAAGCTCGACTTCCTTATGCGAATTTGCGGAACGGTAAATCGCGTCCATAAGCCGTACCGTTACCATATTCGTGTCGATATGCGAGGGCAGCTTTTCGCCGCTTTCAATGCAGTCAACAAACGAATTTATCTCATTTTCAAACATCTGAACGCTCTGCGCCGAGTATTCAACCCTTGTAAGCATACCGTTTTCCGA
>URZD01000144.1 GCA_900552305.1 uncultured Eubacteriales bacterium | reverse complement strand
ATATGAAGTTGTCCTTGCTTTTCTTGTCTTTTTCTTTTTTCATACATAACAAAACACCTCAATTCATGATATTTATATTATATCATGAATTGAGGTGTTTGTGTAGTATTTTGTCTACAGTCTGAACCGCGCATAACCTGAAATGGTTATGCGCGGTTTTGTCTGATTTAAATCTTTATTTTGTCTGCTGACTTTATTTTTATATGCCCCGTCAGCCGCTTTTAGCTCAGGCACAAAAGTATACAAAGCCGCACCTAAGTTAAAACTTAGCCGCACTTTTTATCTAACGCAACGCACAAGTTACTCTTCGATATTTTCCACAAAAAATCCGTAGCCTTTATCTGTGTTATAAATTCCGTACGTCCCCAGCTTTTCCTGAACACCGTTGGGGAAGAAAACCGTTCCGATGCCCCAATTCAGAAAATCGTCTGACATATCCTTTGTCAGTGCGTCCGGGGTATAAAAAACAAATTTTTTGCTTTCCGCCAAGCCGTAAGGGTCAGCTGCAATATACAAAATCTGATTTTTAATCCATTCCTTGCCCGTCTTTTCCTTAGTTTTAATTTCCGTCAGCTCCATTGAGTATTCGGTGTCGCTTTCCTTTGTAATATTTCCAAATTTACCGGTAAACTCACAAGTATGACATATTCCTTTCGGATAATCCTTTCCCGTATTTCCCATATCGGAGTCCATATAGTACCCCGAAAAAGTACCGTCTTTTTTCAGCATAACGTAAGTTCCCCAACCGCCGGCTCCGCTCGAAAATGTAAATCTTTGCTCATTCTTAAACGGGAGTCGTTCAACATTTTCCGCGACATTTTGGGTTTCCTCTGCCAATTTCAAAGAACTGTCCGCAGCCTTATCGGCGACATCCTCTTCCACCTGCGAACAGCCGCCGAAGCACAAAACTGTAAAAATTGTTAAAATTGTAAGTAATACTTTTTTCATATGTATTCTTCCTGTTTATACGCGGAAATCGTAATATCTTTCAAAAATTCCCGCCGTAGTGCTTAGTCCATAGACTTGTATCTGTCCAGAATCGCATTGATCCTGTTGATTGGGTTAAGCAACTCGCTTATTGAATGCTCCGCATTAAGCTCGCTTATAAGCAACGCGATATACTTTGTCATGTCAACCTGATGATACCACGGCTTGGTGAGCAGCTCCGGCTTGTTGTATATAAGGTTGGTTGTAAACACACCCTCTATAAATCCGTCCTCATAAGCTTTGTCAAAACG
This sequence comes from uncultured Eubacteriales bacterium, assembly GCA_900552305.1. Taxonomy (GTDB): domain Bacteria; phylum Bacillota; class Clostridia; order Monoglobales; family Monoglobaceae; genus UMGS1494. Next base: position 4,146 of record URZD01000144.1, on the reverse strand, counting down.
CTCAAAGCCTTCGGTAAACAGTCCGAACGTAGAAAATACGAATACCCTCGCCGCGTTTCTCTTTTTAAGCTCGCGCGATACGTCAATCATAGAATCTCCCGACGAAATCATATCGTCAACAACGATTATATTCTTGCCCGTAAGGTCGGAGCCAAGGAACTCATGCGCGATAATCGGATTCTTGCCGTTTACCACGCGCTCATAGTCACGTCTTTTATAGAACATACCAAGCTCCATACCGAGAACAGACGCATAGTACATACATCTTGACATAGCGCCCTCATCAGGCGATACAATCATGGTGTTTTTCTTGTCAAGAATGACGTTTTTGTCATATTTAAGGCACGCCTTTATCATCTGATATGTAGGCTGAACATTTTCAAACCCCTTGAGCGGAATCGCATTCTGCACCTTTGGGTCGTGCGCGTCAAATGTGATAATGTTGTCAACACCCATGTTTGTAAGCTCCTGCAGCGCCATTGCACAGTCCAAAGATTCACGAGACTGGCGCTTGTGCTGTCTGCCCTCATAGAGCATAGGCATAATAACCGTAATTCGCTTAGCTTTTCCGCCGATTGCCGAAATCGCACGCTTTAAATCCTGGTAATGGTCATCGGGACTCATCGGAATTTCCTCACCGTAGAGCTTGTACTTTACCCCATAATTGAAGCAGTCAACGACGATATACACATCATATGTTCTTGCCGAGTGCAGCAGCGTTGCTTTTGCTTCGCCCGTTCCGAATCTTGAAATTTTTACCGGAAGCAGGAAGGTGCCGAGATTGTCCATATCCTCGTTAAATTTTTTCAGATGCGAGTCAACCTTTGTGCAAAAGTCCTCACACCCCGACATTCCGATAACGCCGAGTCTGCCTAAGTTATACGATTCGATTGTAGATTTCATAAACGCTCTCCTTAGAAATTTTTATATAATAAATGTTAATTGGTTACTTTTTATTGTTCTGCCTGTCATGCTCGGAAAGAAGGCTGTATTTAATATCCCACAGCTTTTGAGAAAGGTCGACATAGTATTCGTGCGGGTTTTCAAAACGCTTTACCTCGTCCCATATCGTGTCAAGTTGCTGCTCGCAATACTTCTTTATCTCCGACAGCGCGGGAGTGTTGTATACACATTCGCCGCCGCGGAAAATCGGCACCTGAAGTTCAACCGCGGTAAAACCTGTTACGGTTTTGCGCTTCCATGTATGATCCGGGTCAAATATTTCGTATTCCTTCGAGCTGTCGATAACCTCGTCCGCAAGCGTAATTACATCCGCAATAGCCTTGCCTGTATCGTTGGCAAAAAGCCTGTAAACCTTTTTGAAACCGGGGTTTGTGATTTTTGAAACATTTTCATTTATCTTGATTTTCGGAATCAGCATTCCGTTTTTCTCAACCGCTGCCAGCTTATACACGCCGCCGAAAACAGGTTCCGACTTGGACGTAATCAGTCTTTCGCCTACGCCAAAGGAGTCAATGCACGCGCCCTGCTTTAAAATATCCTGTATAATATACTCGTCAAGCGAGTTTGAAACAACGATTGACACATCGCTGTAGCCCGCGTCATCAAGCATTTTTCTTGTCTTTTTTGTGAGGTATGTTATATCGCCGCTGTCTATTCTGACGCCCTGCGGACGTACTCCCATAGGCTTCAGCACCTCGTCAAACACGCGTATCGCATTTGGTACGCCTGATTTTAGCACGTTAAACGTATCAATAAGCAGTGTGCAGCTTTTTGGATAAGCCAACGCATACGCGCGGAACGCCTCGTACTCCGAATCAAACGACTGCACCCAGCTGTGCGCCATTGTACCAAGCGCCGGAACGCCGAACTTTCTGTCCGAAATCGTGCAGGCTGTTCCCGCCGCACCGCCGATATACGCCGCACGCGCGCCCAAAATCGCACCGTCCGGGCCCTGTGCGCGGCGCGAACCGAATTCCATAATCGGTCTGCCTTCCGCCGCACGTACAATACGGTTACATTTTGTCGCAATAAGGCTCTGGTGGTTTATTGTGAGCAAAATCATAGTTTCTATAAACTGCGCCTGAATAAGAGGACCTCGAACCGTTACAATCGGCTCATTCGGGAAAATAGGCGTTCCTTCGGGAATTGCCCAAACATCACATTTGAATTCAAAATTTTTAAGATATTCTATAAAGTCGTCGCTGAAAATTCCTTTTTCTTTAAGATACTGTATATCATCGTCGTTAAAGCGCAGCTCCTTCAGGTAATCTATAACCTGCTCCACGCCCGCCATAATCGCAAATCCGGCATTATCCGGAACCTTTCGGAAAAACATATCAAAATATGCAATTTCGTCCTTCATTCCGTTTTCAAAATATCCGTTCGCCATTGTCAATTCGTAAAAATCAGTAAGTAAAGTATAATTCATTATTGTCTGCGCAACCCTTCCGTTTTCTTGCATAAACTGCATGGAAATTTATTAACTGAAATACCAAATTTATTATACCACTTTAAAGTCAAAAAAACAATACCTTTGAAAACTTTTAAAAGGCTTGCCGAATATTTCTCCGTTTTTCACAAATAAATTACAATTTTTTCACATTTCTTAATTAAATCGGACATTCAGCGACAGCATCCGGCATCCTCTATTATTATCACGTCATCACCGATTTTTTTGATGTTCTCCCACTTTATTACAATGTCCTCCTCCTTTCCGAACATTCCCATAAATTTATAATTTCCCTGAACGATAACCGACACAAGTCTGCCGCTCTCAAGGTCGATTTCCACGTCCGAAACAAAGCCGAGCTTTGCGCCGTCCGATACGCATATAACCTCTTTTGCCTTTAAATCGTCAATACTGCACGTCATAAATATAATGTCCCCTTTCTAAGTTTTTCTGTTTTTATATATGAAATTCAATCGTTTTTTATTCCGCATAAATTGCATTTTGCGACATGGACAAACGGTATATTTTTTGTTGCGAATGCGAATAATGTTAAGGATAAAACAAACTGAGAGGACTGGTTAAAATTATTGTAAACAAAGTAGAAATCTGCGGTGTAAACACAGCCAAGCTCCCCAAACTCACAGAAAAAGAAAAGCAGGAGCTTTTTGAAAAAATCCAAAACGGCGACGCAAACGCGCGTCACGAATTTATATACGGAAACCTCCGCCTCGTCCTCAGCGTTCTGCAAAGATTCCATAATAAAAGCGAAAACATAGACGATTTGTTTCAGGTCGGCTGCATAGGCTTAATAAAGGCTTTGGATAACTTTGACACCTCGCACGGAGTTAAATTTTCCACCTATGCCGTGCCGATGATAATAGGCGAAATCCGCCGCTATCTGCGCGACAACACGCCTATTCGTGTCAGCCGTTCCCTGCGCGATATTGCGTACAAGGCGCTTACGGTCAAAGAACGGCTGACAACCGCCAACTCGAAGGAGCCGACAGTTGACGAGATTGCAAAGGAGCTGAACATGACCCGCGAGGAGGTTTCCGCCGCGCTTGACGCCATAATGGACCCTGTTTCGCTCCATGAGCCGATTTATCACGACGGCGGCGAGGCAATTTTTGTCATGGATCAGGTTAAGGACGAGAAAAATACGGACGACTCATGGCTGGAGGAAATCTCACTTAAAGAGGCAATGCGCAAGCTTCCCAAGCGCGAGCAAAGTATTCTCGGTATGCGCTTTTTTTCGGGGCGCACCCAAATGGAGATTGCCGGAGAAATCGGCATTTCGCAGGCACAGGTTTCGCGCCTTGAAAAAAACGCTCTTGCTCATATGCGAAAATATTTGTAGTCAGGCATACTTTCATGATATAGTTACAATATTGAACACAATACAGTTTTCAACGATGCGTAAAATAAACGCTTACAAAAAAAACCGCCCATACCGCAGGCAAAATCCAGCGGTATGGGCGGTTTGGCTTTTATTAAAAATGTCCGAAATCTTCATGAAGATCGGCTGCCGTTTCCTTTGGAACAAGCGCGTCATCAAAGTGTATCATGACGTCCCGTTTTTCAAGCTCGCTTTGGAGCTTTTTTATGTCCACATCGGCTACGGCGCAATCCGAGTCAATAGCCATTGCGCACGCAATGCCCGCCGCCTGTCCGGTAAGTATTGCCGGCGGAATAACACGCAGAACATCCCACGCATACCCCTCCGCGGCTGCACT
>URZD01000143.1 GCA_900552305.1 uncultured Eubacteriales bacterium | reverse complement strand
TAGGGTGTGGAATAGATGTAGTTTATCCTAGGTTTAATAAAAAATTATATGATCAAATTGTAAGTGAAGGATTGTTAATGTCAGAATTTTTACCAGGAACTAAACCATTATCGTATAATTTTCCTAAGCGTAATCGAATTATAAGTGGTTTTAGTGATAAAGGGGTAATAGTTGTAGAGGCATCAAGGAAAAGTGGTTCTTTAATTACGGCAAATTATGCTTTAGATGAAGGGAAAGATGTTTTAGCTGTGCCTGGACCAATATTTAATGAAAGTAGTGCTGGTTGTAATTTGTTAATACATCAGGGTGCTAGCCCTTTTATAGGAAAAGAAGATTTATATGATTTTCTTAATATAATTAAAAAAGAAAGTAAAAATAATAAAAAAAGTAGCATAAAAGTAAATTTGTTAGAAATAATAGGAAAAGAACCTATCCATATAGATAAAATAATTGGAAGTGTAAATATTGACAGAATAGCTTTATTTGAGTTATTATTTGAAATGCAAAATGAAAATGAAATTATTTGCCTGCCAGGCAATTATTACGTAAAGATTAGTTAGATGTTTTAGGGGGGTAAAAGCTCCTAAGCAATATATAGGAGTTGATGGTATGGGTCAGAATCTTGTTATAGTAGAGTCACCTGCAAAAGCAAAAACAATAAGTAAGTATTTAGGAAAGAATTATACAGTTGAAGCATCAATGGGGCATGTTAGAGATTTACCTAAAAGTAAATTAGGTGTTGATATAGAAGATAATTTTACTCCAAAGTATATAACTATAAGAGGAAAAGGTGAATTAATTGCTAAATTAAAGAAAGCAGCTAAGAAAGCAGATAAAATATATCTTGCAACCGACCCCGATAGAGAGGGAGAGGCTATTTCTTGGCATTTAGCAAATATTTTAAAAATTTCTGAAGATGAAACTTGTAGAATAGTTTTTAATGAAATTACAAAGGGTGCTGTAAAAGAATCTATCAAAGGAGCAAGAAAGATCAATTTAAATTTAGTTGATGCTCAACAAGCTAGAAGAGTCTTAGATAGATTAGTTGGTTATGAAATAAGTCCAATACTTTGGAAAAATGTAAAATGGGGACTTAGCGCAGGAAGAGTTCAATCTGCAGCTTTAAAATTAATATGTGATAAAGAAGAAGAAATTAAAGCATTTGAACCAAAAGAATATTGGACCGTTGATTGTGTTTTAAAGAAGGAAAGAAAAAAGTTCCCAATTAAATTAACGAAATACGAAAATAAAAAAATTGTAATAAAACTGTAATAATTTTTAAAAATTGTATTTACAAATTAAATTTTAATGTTATAATATAAGTAGAGATTTTTTCATTTGTAAAAAAGGAAACTTATTTTTGTGAAAACAGGTTAGGAGGAATAACTTTGTTCGAGTTTGAAACAGAAACGACCAGCCCGGCAAAGATTAAGGTAATCGGTGTCGGCGGAGGCGGAAACAATGCGGTAAACAGAATGATAGACGCGGGAATACAGTGCGTTGAATTTATATCGGTTAATACGGATAAGCAGGATTTGTCGCTTTCCGACGCAACACAAAAAATTCAGATAGGTGCAAAGCTGACAAAGGGTCTGGGTGCGGGCGCAGTTCCCGAAATCGGCGAGAAGGCTGCGGAGGAAAGCCGCGAGGATATTGCAGTGTCGATTAAGGACGCCGATATGGTATTCGTTACCGCGGGCATGGGCGGCGGTACAGGAACAGGTGCGGCTCCGATTGTTGCGGAGATTGCAAAGGAAATGGGAATACTTACGGTGGGGATCGTAACAAAGCCGTTTTGGTTTGAGGGCGCAACCCGCTCCAAGAACGCGGTTGCGGGTCTTGAAAAGCTGAAAAATTCGGTTGACACTCTTGTGGTAATCCCGAACGATAAGCTCCTTTCGATTGCGGAAAACAAAACTCCTATAACCGAGTCCTTCAAAATGGCAGACGATGTTTTAAGACAGGGTGTGCAGGGTATATCCGACCTGATTTCAAGACCGGGTCTTATCAGTCTTGACTTTGCGGACATAAAGACTATTATGAAGAATACAGGCTATGCGCACATGGGTATAGGTAAGGCTACAGGCGAAAACCGCGCGCATGACGCGGCGGCAAAGGCTATAAACAGTCCGCTGCTCGAAACCACAATTACCGGCGCAAAGGGCGTAATACTTAACGTAACGGGCGGCAGCGACCTCGGAATATTGGAAATTCAGACAGCGTCCGAGCTTGTTACCGAGGCGGCTGACAAGGACGCGAACATAATTATCGGTGCGATTATAGACGAATCGCTCGGCGAGGAAATTCAGGTAACCGTTATCGCGACAGGCTTTGACGGCAGCGGCAAAAAGGCTGCACCTGCGCCGCAGTCGCTTTTTGGACAGAACGAGGGCAAGGGACTCTTTGCGTCAATGCGCGAGGAGATGAACGAGAAAAAGCCGGAACCGGCAAGAACGGTTACGGAGGAACCTGTTCGCGAAAGTCCTTTCAGCAAGTTTAACGACGACGATGGCATTGACGTGCCGGTGTTCTTGCGCAAAAATCAGGAATAGACTTAGTGTAACAAAAATCCTACTCAAGCGAGTAGGATTTTTGGGTTTTCATGTAATGCCTTGAAAGGATGAAAAGCCGAAATTATATCCTTTTCGGAGTGCAGAATTTGAAAAGAACGGAATTTTGGCTGCGAAAGGACAAAACAGAGGTAATTTTTGTCGGATTGCGGTGTATTTTAACACGGCGAAAGCGGAAATCCGACTTTGAAAGTCGGATTTAGGAGTACACTCTTTATGTTAGGTATACGAAAACCGAAAACAATCATGTTTAAATTTCGTGTTTATGTGCGGACGCGGCGTTTTGTCCGTTTTTAAACATTTCCTCAAAAAAAGGGCACCGTTTGGGGAAACGGTGCCTATTAGGGGAGGGAGTTATGTTTTTAGCAAATCTTTTATATTTGCTACAGTTAGAATTATAACAGGCAATTAAGGATAATTGATGAACAAATTATTAAGTATTGTTAAAATTAGTATGAACAATTTGTGAACGTAGGAGAGAAGCCGCCCTGAACATCCTGAAAACGCAGTAAAATCGGGAAATACAGGGCGAATATCGTGAAAAATTTCACGGTTGGATGAAAATTATTCATATTTATTAAAAAAACTCTTGAAAAAAAGTATTTTTTATGGTAAGATAGATACATTGATGCAAACGAGGAGGAAATTAAAATGCAGACTGCTTTAATTATTATTCATGTTATTATCTCTATCGCTTTAATTGTGGTAGTTTTGATGCAGCATGGCAAGCAGCAGGGACTTTCGGGCGCTATTGCGGGCGGTGCGGAAACCTTTTTCGGAAAGAACAAGGGTCGTACGATTGACGCTATGCTCAAAAAGGTTACGTCTGTTATTGCGGTATTATTTGTTTTAAGCTCAATCGTGCTTGCGGTATACTCAATCAACAAGGATAAGGCAGCACAGAACGCGGCAAGCAATGCGGTTCAGCAGCAGACACAGCAGGCTCAGCAGAACGACAGCAGCGATAAGGCTGACAGCGCGGACAAGACAGACAGTGCTGATAAAACAGCGGATAATGCTGACGCGAATAAAAAGGCTGAGTAATCTGTCTGTAAATTCAAAATTGAAAATTGGCAGTGCCGCCTCAATGCTTTGGGGCGGTTTTTGCGTTTTACGGTTTTCTTGCGTTTTACAGAGTGTTTGCACTTTGCGGGATTTTTGGTTGTGTCGGACAGGCATAGCGGGTTAAACTTTCGGTTAAAGTATTTTTATTAAACAGCCAAATACGGCAGACTTCGAATTATACAACTATCGGCGGCAGCGCCGACAGAAAAAACAGGCTACTATTATTACATAAATTTGCACATAATAGAATAAGACAATTTTTAAACGGAGACAAAAGAAATGGATTTTACCGATTTATTGAATAAATATCATATAATGCCGCAGTTCCCGCCGTCAGCGGTAAGACAGACGGCGAAAATGCCGACCGAGGTCGCGGCGCGCGACACGGAGGGCAGAGAGGATCTTACGTCAAAGCTGATTATTACAATAGACGGCGATGACGCAAAGGATTTTGACGATGCGGTATCTCTTGAAAAAACGAAGGACGGCAGCTATATTCTGGGCGTTCATATCGCGGACGTAACGCATTACGTGACCGAAGGCTCGGCGATTGATAACGCTGCCTTTCTGCGCGGAACAAGCGTGTACCTTATCGATACGGTTGTGCCGATGCTGCCGTTTGAGCTTTCAAACGGTCTTTGCAGCCTGCGTCCGAACGAGATACGGCTGACTTTGAGTGTGTTTATGGAGTTTACGCAGCGCGGGAAAATGACAGGGTACAGAATTTCAAAGAGTTTTATTCGCTCTCACGACCGAATGACCTATAACAACGTCACAAAGATACTGAAGGGCGATAAGGAGCTGTGCAAACGGTATGCGCACCTTGTTCCGATGCTGAAAAGCATGAAACGGCTTGCGGAAATATTAAAGAAAAAACGGCGCCGCCGCGGCGAGATTGATTTTGTAACGCATGAATCGAAAATCACGCTTGACGCGAGCGGGAAACCCGTGTCGGTGGAACGCTATCCGATAACGGTTTCCAACGGAATAATAGAGGAATTTATGCTGATATGCAACGAAACGGTGGCGGCTCATATGTCAAAGGCAAAGCTGCCGTGCGTTTTCCGTGTGCATGAAAAGCCGGATATGACACGGATAGACCGTCTGTCGGAGATTCTCACGCTTATGGGCGTTGAGTTTGAGCCGTCAAAGGATATGAAGCCGAAGGACTTTCAGCGCGTTCTGGAATCCGTGGCGGATACGGAGCGTTTTGACGTGGTGAACTACCTTGTTTTGCGCACAATGTCAAAGGCTAAATACAGCGAGAAAAATGAGGGGCATTTCGGACTTGCGACCGCGAATTACTGTCACTTTACATCGCCGATACGCCGCTATCCCGACCTTGCCGTACATCGGATATTGAAGGAGAGCATGGACGGTCGGATTGAGGGGCGGCGGCTGTCCGAACTGCGTGAGTTTGTGACTGCGGCGGCGGTTTCGTCCTCCGCGTCCGAGGTGAATGCGGCAGAAGCGGAATTTGCGTGGAAGGACGCGAAAAAGACCGAGTATATGGCGAAAAAAATCGGCGAAAAATTCAGCGGCATTATAACTCATATTACCCGCGCAGGATTTTTTGTCGAGCTGGAGAACACGGTCGAAGGCTTTGTCGCGGCGCGTACGATTGAGGACGATATATATGTGCTTGACGAAAATGGATTTGAAATGCGCGGAATAAACGGCGGAAAACGCTACACAGTGGGTGCGGCGGTTGAAATCCGCGTTTTGGCGGCAGATACGGAAACAAACAAAATCGATTTTGAGCTTTGCGGCGGAAAGCTGCCGTGTATGCGCAGCAAAAAGGGCGACGGCGGCAGGCGGCGCGAGCTGAAAAAAGCGAACAGAGAGGCTCTGCGCGTAATTAAAGAGGAAAAACAGGAGCTTTACAGGCAGCGTGTGGAGCTGCGCGACAAGGCGGACTTTGA
>URZD01000142.1 GCA_900552305.1 uncultured Eubacteriales bacterium | reverse complement strand
TATCGTCCAGAGAAGGAGCATACCGATAAACGGCGGAAAAAGGCTCATAAGAATATTGCCGAGACCTACAAGCATAAGACCGGGCGTGAGCATGACCCACGGCGGCGCGGTGTCGCTGATTGCGCCGTTGACTATTCTGCCGAAGGCGTAGACAACAAAAAAGCAGCTGCCGAGGATTCCGAGCTGCGCGGAGTCAAGAACGCCTTCCCGAATCAGCTGCGGCCCCGCCATAGAGAGGTTTACTCTCGCGATGTATACCGAGGTATACGCAATAAAAAGTGTAAGAAATATGAATTTGTTTTTATTTTTAATCATTATTTTTTCCCCTAATATCTCAACTCGTCTATAAGGTCGTGGATTTTTGCCGAGCGGCGCACTGCGCGGGCAAAGTCCTTTGCGGACAGTGAAACCGCAAGGCTGTCAAGAACGCTGATGTGCGCTATCCGTGCGGAAATGCCCTCGGTAGGGTACTGAATTTCGTCGGTTTTTATAACTATGGGATAGTCGCTGTTTTTTACAAGCTCGCATTTCGGATAGCTTGTAACGCAAACCGTTTTTGCGCCGTGTTCGCGGGCAAGGGCAAGCGCGTCCGCGGTCGCGGCGGTCCTTCCGCTGTTCGATATTCCTATTGCCGCGTCGCCCTCCCTGATGTTAAGCGCCGATACGCGCATATTTGCAACATCGGTGAAGAAAAAGGCGGAAAGTCCTATTTCGGTAAGCCGATACTGAAAATCGCACGCGATTCCCGCCGAGGTGCCTATACCCTTTTTCGGCCGTTCCGCGTTCCCACGGCCGTAGTTAAAGCTGACAAACGGCTGCATTCCGTTCCCAAGCCCGTTAAGCGGCAGTGAGATAAGCTGAAGCGCGCCGAGCATAATCGTCAGAGCCGCGGTGTAGTCCTTGTTGCCGCCAGTGGCGCGGTTGAGATTGACGTTGGACACGACCTGAATCGCACATTCGGTTATTGTCATGATAAATGGCGTAAAGCCGAGCGATACAACGGACATGACCCTTTTATATAAAAGCCGCATATTTTTTGCACAAAAGTGAAACAGGCTCTTTTTTGAGAAGAAAAAACAAATAACGCATATGCACGAACACAGCTGTGAAATTAACGTCGCAAGGCTGGAGCCGCTGACGCCCATTCCGAGAGCGAAAATCAGAATCGGGTCAGGAATTATATTTATTATCGCATTATCGCGCCGAGCAGAACGGAACACATTGCAAACACGGAGTATCCCTGGGTAAGAACGAACGGATTAAGTCCCTGCGCAAGCATGACAAACAGCGTTCCGCATGAGTATATTTTCAAATAGGAAACCGCGTACCCGACCGCGCTCGGAGGGCAGCCGAACAGCACAACAATAGGCTTTGCAAGGACGAACACGCACACGCCGAGTATAATTCCCATGATAAGAAGAAGGACGAACGCCGTATTGAAAATGCAGTCCGCCTCCGTGCGGTCGTTCTCGCCGAGCTTTATTCCTGCGCGCGGCGCGCCGCCGAGCCCTACAAGGTTTGCGAACGCCTGCATAATCAGCGTAATCGGCAGAACTATGCCGAGCGCCGCCAGAGCGTCCATGCCCGTTCCCTCTATTTTCGCGACATACATTCTGTCAACAATATTATAAAGGAACGTAATCAGCTGCGCGACTACGGCGGGGATTGTCAGTCTGAAAACCAGCGGCAGGATTTTACCTTCGCCAAGCTCCTGCGTCAAGTCCTTTTTTGCCTTTTCCATGCTCTCATCTCCGTAAGTTTTTAAATAACATTTTCTGTTATGCCACAAAGCTTGCGGAATTTCAAGACTTAGGCGCACGGGAGTTGAACACAATATGGTTTAAACAGGCAAATTTGTTAAAATACTCGTTAATACGACAGTATTAACTGCGTTTCAGATTTGCTCTGTTTAAACTCTTTGACCCTGCATACAAAAAAATTATTATATTTTTGTTTCCGGCGGACGAAGCAAGGCTAACGCCTTGCAAGGACAACGGTTCAAAAAGATAGTAATTTTTTAATTTCAGGGCATATCGGATTCAGCTCCCGTGTGCCTGACATAAAAAAACAGCGATGCGAAAGTTTTAACGTGACCTCCCAACGTCAAACTGCTTTGGGTCGGCTCACTTTTTCGCATCGCCGTTTTTTATTTCGTAACAAACCTATACCGCGTTTATTGCTCTGCCGCGTGCTTTGCCTCAAGGTTAGCCTTAATCATCATATCCTTAACCTTCATCAGCCGCACCTGCGTGCTTCTCTCGTTCTCGTCAAGTTTCATTGTAATGTATTTTATGCTGCTCTCCGTTTCCGGAATCATGACGTGTTCAAGCGCGTTTACGCGGCGGCGCGTCTTTTCGATTTCCGCCGCCATAAGCTGACACGACTTTTCAATCTCCGCAAGGCGCAGCATATCCGGGAATATATCCTCAAGCGACTTTACGGCAAAATCCAAATCGTTTGACGTAAACGCAAAGCCGTACGAATATATATCGCTCTTGTCCGGCGTTCTTGACTTATAATCAAAAACCGGAATATCCACGCTCATCACGTTTTTGCTGCCGACCTCGACCGAGACCGACTGCAGCGGCGCAAGCAGCGCGGTGTTCAGAGTTTCCTCGCGCATTACCGCCTTTGCAAGAACAAAGTTTCGGTTTGCGTCCGCAAGTCCCTTCTCCACCTTCTCGCGCAGCTCCTTATTTTCGCGCACAAGCTCCAAAAATCTGCGCATAAGCTCGTCGCGCTTATCCTTCAGCAGCTTATGTCCGCGCCGCGCGGTCGCCAGCTTTTTCTTCAGCCGCGTAAGCTCCATTCGGGTAGGATTTACTGTTGTGGAAACCAATTTTTTCAGCCTCCCTTATCCTGCATAATATTTCTCTATGAACTCGTCCTTGATTCTTTTCAGCTCGCTCTTCGGCAGCATTGACAGCAGCTTCCAGCCTATTTCAAGCGTTTCCTCGATACTTCTGTTTGTATCGTAGCCCTGTGAAACATACTGCTCCTCAAACGCGTCCGCAAACTTCGCATAGATTTTATCCATCTCGGTCAGCGCCGCCTCGCCCAGAACTACCATAAGCTCACGCGCGTCCTTACCTCTTGCGTATGCCGCAAAGAGCTGGTTCATAGTGTTCGCATGGTCGGCGCGGGTCTTGCCCTCGCCTATGCCCTTGTCCTTCAGACGTGAAAGCGACGGCAGCACGTCTATCGGCGGCATTACGTTCTTTCTGTAAAGGTCACGGCTCAGAATTATCTGTCCCTCCGTGATATATCCCGTAAGGTCGGGAATCGGGTGAGTTTTGTCGTCCTCCGGCATAGTAAGAATCGGTATCATTGTTATACTGCCGTTTTTGCCCTTTTGACGTCCCGCTCTCTCATAAAGCGTTGCAAGGTCGGTGTACATATATCCGGGGTATCCGCGTCTGCCCGGAACCTCCTTGCGCGCCGCCGAAACCTCGCGCAGTGCGTCCGCGTAGTTCGTTATATCCGTCAGTATTACAAGAACGTGCATACCCTTCTCAAAAGCAAGGTATTCCGCAGCGGTCAGAGCCATACGCGGCGTTGCGATACGCTCAACCGCGGGGTCGTTTGCAAGATTGACAAACATTACCGTTCTGTCAATCGCGCCCGTTTCGCGGAAACTGTTTATAAAATACTCCGATTCCTCAAACGTGATTCCGATAGCCGCAAACACAACCGCAAACGGCTCGTTTGTGCCGCGCACCTGTGCCTGACGTGCAATCTGAGCCGCCAGTCTTGCGTGCGGAAGTCCGCTCGCTGAGAAAATCGGCAGCTTCTGACCTCTTACAAGAGTGTTCAGACCGTCTATAGCCGACACGCCCGTCTGTATGAACTCCTGCGGATAGTTGCGCGCCGCAGGATTCATCGGCAAGCCGTTTATGTCAAGCCGCTTTTCCGGAAGGATTTCCGGACCGCCGTCTATCGGACGTCCAAGACCGTCAAATACTCTGCCCTGCATATCGTCCGATACGCCAAGCTCCATTGACCTTCCCAAAAAACGAACGCGGCTGTTTGAAAGGTTGATACCCGTCGATGATTCAAAGAGCTGAACAAGCGCGTTTCCGCCGTCTATCTCCAAAACCTTGCAGCGGCGTTTTTCTCCGTTGTCAAGCTCTATCTCGCCCAGGTCGTTGTAATTTACGTCGGTTACGTCGCGCACCAGCATAAGCGGTCCCGCAACCTCCTCTATCGTCCTGTATTCCTTAGGCATCAGTCATCCCTCCTTGCAATGGTTTTGTTTATTTCGCTTTTAAGCTCTGAGGTTATGTCCTCAAATTCCTTCTCAATATTCTCCTGCGGAGTGTACTTGTAACGTCCTATCTTCTCGCGCACCGCAAGCGACACAAGCTCCTCTATATCCGCACCCTTGCCGAGCGCGTCAGCCGCCATGTCATAGTACGAAAGTATCAGCCGCATCATAAGCAGCTGTTTTTCAACGGACGTAAACGTGTCTACCTCGTGGAATGCGTCCTGATGCAGAAAGTCCTCGCGTATGCTCCGCGCCGTTTCAAGCGTCAGTCTGTCGGGTGCGGAAAGCGCGTCCATGCCGACCAGCTTTACGATTTCCTCCAACTCTGCCTCGCTCTGCAAAATCTTCATCATTCTTGCACGCAGCTCCGTCCAGTTGCCGCCCGACTCCTTGTCAAACCACGGCGCCATATCGTCCGCATAAAGCGAATAGCTTGTCAGCCAGTTGATTGCGGGGAAGTGTCTTTTGTACGCAAGTCCAGAATCCAGTCCCCAAAAGACCTTGACGATTCGGAGCGTTGCCTGTGAAACAGGCTCTGAAATATCGCCACCCGGAGGTGAAACCGCACCGATAACCGAAAGCGAGCCTTCTCTGTCGCCGTCGCCGTTTGCGATAACCCTGCCCGCACGCTCATAGAACTGTGCAAGACGGCTGCCGAGGTATGCGGGATAGCCTTCCTCGCCCGGCATTTCCTCCAGTCGACCCGACATCTCGCGCAGAGCCTCCGCCCATCTGGAGGTCGAATCCGCCATAAGCGCAACCGAATATCCCATATCTCTGAAATATTCCGCAATCGTTATACCTGTGTAAATTGACGCCTCGCGCGCCGCAACCGGCATATCGGAGGTGTTTGCAATCAGCACCGTTCTTTCCATAAGCGACCGCCCCGTTTTCGGGTCAATCAGCTCCGGGAACTCGTTCAGTACGTCCGTCATCTCGTTGCCGCGCTCGCCGCAACCGATATATACGACAATGTCAGCCTCCGCCCACTTTGCAAGCTGATGCTGCACAACCGTTTTGCCGCTCCCGAACGGCCCCGGAACAGACGCTACGCCGCCCTTTGCAATCGGGAACAGCGTGTCTATTACGCGCTGACCGGTAACAAGCGGCATATTCGGTGACAGCTTTTGCTTATACGGTCTTGCGCGTCTTACGGGCCACTTCTGCATAAGCGTAATTTTTTCAACCGTTCCGTCAGCCTTCTCAATCTCCGCCACGGTGTCCGTAACCGTACAGCGGCACGCGTCTATCTTTTTCAGTACGCCCTCTATACCGTTCGGCACCATTATTTTCTGCGTAACCGAATCCGTTTCCTTG
>URZD01000141.1 GCA_900552305.1 uncultured Eubacteriales bacterium | reverse complement strand
GAAGGATCTCACCTTCTGCTCAAAGAGGTCGCCGGAGCCGAAGATCGGTATCTTGGTCTCGGTGCGTGCGCCGCACACGTCATGATACAGCGTCATGGGACCGCCGACGGAGCCGTTCCAGCAATCCGTAGAAGGAATGCGGAGCGCGCCTTCCTTACCGAAGATTATGGTGTCGCCGGGGGTGTCGGGATGCATTGCCCACGAAATGCGGAAGTCGAGGATTATGCCGCCCTCAAGACGAACAAAGCCTGCCGCAAAGTCCTCAACGCCGAAAATCTTTGCGTATTCCGCACGGTGGTTCGGAGCGTAACCGGAGTAGTTCGGGTCCTTGCCGAAGAAGTCCGACTTGTAACCGCTTACCGTCAGCGGCTTGGGATAGCCGATTGCGTTGAGTACCATATCCAGCGAATAGCAGCCGATGTCGCCCATTGCGCCGATAACGCCCGTGTTCTTGTCGATGAATGATGTTCCGAACGGTGTCGGAATACCGCGGCGTCTGCCGCCGCCCGTCTGAATGTAATAAATCTGACCAAGCTCGCCCGACTCAACGATTTCCTTAATCTTCTGCATATTGGGGTCAAGACGCGGCTGGAATCCGATAGAAATTACCTTTCCGCTTCTCTTTTCAGCCTTCATAATCTCAACAGCCTCTTCGATTGTTACGCACATCGGCTTTTCAAGCATTACGTTAAGACCCGCGTCAAGAGCCGCAATCGCGCACTCCGCATGGGTTTTGTTGTATGTACAGATGCTTACCGCGTCAAGGTCCTTCTCGTTCTCTATAAGCTCGGTATGGCTTCTGTAGCAGCGAACGCCCTCAACCTCCCATTTCTTGAAGAATGCCTCCGCCTTGCCTTCAATGAGGTCTGCACCCGCAACGATTTCAACATCGGGCATCTGCTTGTAACAGTTGATGTGCGCGTCAGCAATCCAGCCGGTACCGATAATACCAATCTTGAGCTTTTTTGACGTGTCGATTTTTTTTGTTTCCTGAACGTTTTTAAATTCGTCCATGATTTTTGCGTTGTCCTGTGCCATAATTTACACACTCCTTATTGATTTTTATTTTAAACTGTGATATTATTTACCTATGTCACATACTCATTATATATTTGACGGGTTTGCATTACTACTTTTTTTTTGACTTATTATTGAACAATATTGACTTTTGGAGCTGATACCATGCGAGTAGAATTTGTTACAAATTACATACCTAATACCGCGGTCGTTGTCGCAAAGGGCGATTCGGGCGAATATCTTTCCGTCTGCGGAACGCACCTTCACGACGACATTGAAATTCTTGTTGCCAACAGCGGTCTTAAGGAGGTCGAGGTCGGCGGCGACAAGGTTTTGATTTCCGCGGGCGACGTTATTATTATAAACCGCCGCGTCCCGCACTCAACCCGCGACCTTGCGCCGTATACCAATACGTCTATGCTCCAGTTCCGCGCGGAAAAGCTGCTTTCCGGCGAGTTCGAGCATATGAACCGCTACCTTTCCATGCTCATTGCAACCGACGCGCGCCCCTACACCTTTATCGGACACGAGGACGGGAACGCGGCGGCAATTTCCGAGCTTGTGGACAAAATGATTTTCGAGAAGGAGCGCAAGGACAGGAATTACGATTTGTTTATACGCGGTTATATGGAGGTACTCCTCGGCGTTCTGTACAGAAACAACCTTCTTGAGGACGTCAGTAAAAACTATAACACCGAGGCGGTGCGCCGCATATGGCCGGTAATCGAGTATATAGACAAAAGCTACGAACAGCCGCTTACGCTTGACGACCTCTGCAGCATACTCAATATGAACCGTCACTACTTTTGCCGCCTTTTTAAAAAGGCGACAAACACCACGCCTACCGAATACATAAACTTTGTCCGTATCTGGAAGGCGGAAAATTTGCTGATTACAACGGATGACAGCGTTTTGGAAATTTCCATGGCGGTCGGCTTTTCGTCCGTTTCGTATTTCAACCGCACCTTCAAGCGGCTGAAAAACACTACCCCCACCGCGTACCGTCATATTCTGTACGCGAAAAACAAGCTGATTTAGGCGGCAGAATCCCTGCCGGCGTCCCGTACATTGCACATAAAAATTCAATCGGAGGAATCCATATAATGATAAAACTTCTTGTAAAACTCTTTGTAACCCGTGATAAAAATGCAGACGAGGCAAAGCTGCGCGAAAAATACTGTATTCTCGGCGGAGCTTTGGGCATAGTCTGTAACCTTTTCCTGTTCGGTCTGAAGCTCGCGGTCGGCTCGGCAATGGGCAGTATCGCAATTATTTCCGACGCGTTCAATAATTTGTCCGATACCGGCTCGTCGGTTGTGTCGGTCATCGGCACAAAGCTCAGCGGCCGTAAACCTGACAAGGAACACCCCTTCGGTCACGGCCGTTTTGAATATGTTTCATCGCTTATCGTTTCCTTCATTATTATATTAGTAGGCTTTGAACTGCTCAAATCCTCCGTTTTCAAGATTTTTCACCCGGAAAAGGTCACATTCAGCCTTCCGCTTACGATTATCCTCTGCATTTCGGTTTTTGTCAAGGTGTGGATGTACCTTTATAACCGCTACCTCGGAACAGAGGCAAATTCAAGCCTTCTGCTTGCCACCGCGCGCGACTCTGCCAATGACGTAATCTCCACATCGGCGGTAATCGCAACCACCATAATCGGAAAATTCATTGACTTTCCGCCTCTTGACGGCATAATCGGTACGCTTGTATCGGTTATGATTCTGTATTCCGGCTTTGAGATCGCGCGCGACACAATCGGACTTCTGCTCGGCGCGCCGCCCGACCCGGAAACGGTCAAAAACATACGCGACTGTATCATCGCGGGCGAGGGCATTGTCGGCGTTCATGACCTTATCGTCCACGACTACGGACCCGGTCGCGTCTTTGCCTCCGTCCATGCCGAGGTCCCCGACAATTCCGACTTAGTTAAAACCCATGAGATTATCGACCGCCTTGAACAGAAAATCTATCACGAGCTTGGAATAGAAACCGTAATCCATATGGATCCGGTTTCGGTCAACTGCGAAAAAACCGACCGTCTGCGCGAGCTTGCTTTAAAGACGGTAAAGAGCATTGACGGACGGATGAATATTCACGATTTCAGAATTACCGACGGTCACAAGCGTATCAACCTTATATTTGACGTAGAGGTCCCTGCCGACTACCGCGAAACCGAGCATCTGCGCAGGCGCATTGCCGATTCTTTAGAGGCTCTTGACCCGCGTTTCCGCGCGGTAATCAGCCTTGACACAATCTACGAATAAAATTCATTTTTACCCCCCTTTAAACATACGGTATTATTATCACAGGCGCGGTAATAATACCGTATGAAGGGAGTTGTCGCAGCTGTGAGAAAAATCACGGAAAAATCAATACAAAAATACAGAACATTTCTTATTGCAGAGGAAAAAAGCGGCGCAACCGTCGAAAAGTATATATACGATATACGCGCGTTTGCCGCTCGGCTTGCGGGCAAAGAGCTGTGCCGCACGCATATGCTTGAATACAAAAAATATTTGTGTGCAAGGTACGCTCCGCGGAGCGTTAATTCAAAGCTGTCATCACTGAACAGCTTTTTTTCGTTCTGCGGTTGGCACGATTTAAAGGTAAAAACGCTAAAGCTGCAGCGCAGCATTTTTGCGGACAGCGAGCGCGAGCTTTCCAAGGCGGAGTATGAGCGGCTGCTCCGCGCGGCTTCGGCGCGCGGAAACGAGCGGCTCTGCCTGCTTATGCAGGCTATCTGTGCAAGCGGCTTGCGCGTGTCAGAGCTTGCCGTCGTAACGGTTGACGCCGCAAGGGCGCGCCGCGCCGAGGTACGCTGCAAGGGCAAAA
This sequence comes from uncultured Eubacteriales bacterium, assembly GCA_900552305.1. Classification (GTDB taxonomy): domain Bacteria; phylum Bacillota; class Clostridia; order Monoglobales; family Monoglobaceae; genus UMGS1494. The sequence continues at coordinate 1,782 of URZD01000141.1, read as the reverse complement.
TACGTCAGATATTTTTGCCCGACAGCCTGTGTCGACTGCTGCTAAAATACGCGCGGCGGCGCGGAATAAAGAGCGGCGCAATATTTGTCACAAGGAGCGGCAAGCCGCTTGACAGAACAAACATATGGAGCGACATGAAAAAACTGTGCGAGAGCGCGAACGTAGACCAAAGAAAGGTGTTCCCGCACAACCTGCGCCACCTGTTCGCGCGGACGTTCTACTCGGTGCAGAAGGATATTGTAAGGCTTGCGGATATTCTGGGACATTCGAGCGTGAACACCACGCGCATTTATACTATGGAAACAGGCGAAAAGCACAGACAGCAGATTCAAAGGCTCGGACTTGTAATGCGAATGTAGGCAATAAAAAACAACATAATGCCGATTATGTTGTAATGCCTATGAGTAATACATATAAATGTTTCGTATATAGTATAGCATATTGTCAATCCCGTGTCAATATCTTAAGGCGTTTTATGTAAAATTTCATCAATTTGCACCAAAAAGGGCGCAAAAACGCAGACTAATGCAAAAGTAATACCGCATAAGTCTTGTTTTTGTACCCTTTTTTCAATTTGCGGCAGTGTATTTTGTCCGATTTATGATAAATTTTGAAGAACACTGTTCCCGTTTACAACATAATCGGCATTATGTAATAAAAAGTCAAACAAAAAGGGAGGGGAGTTTTTTTCGGACATGGTGCGCGGTTAGAATTGTATATGCAAATACTAATGAAGGAAGGATTAAAAATGAAGGTTAAAAAACTTTTGGCGGGAGTGATTTCCGCCGCGGTAGTTATCGGCGCAATGACCGTTTCAGCTTTTGCGGACGGCGAAACAGCAGTTGCTAAAATTGGTGATACACAGTACACCTCACTTCAAGCGGCAATGCAGGCAGCCTGCAACATGAATGTTGAAACCGTAGACGGTATTCCGACACAGACCACTCCTGTTACAATCGAGATTACAGCGGATATTGAAAATCAGGAGGGATTTTATGTTCGCGGCGGACAAAAATTAACAACATACGGCTCTCACTATGTTCATAACATTGACATTACCATTAACGGTAATGGATATAAAATCGATACAGGTGTATACGGTTGCGAAAATCCCGATGTAAAAGCATCGCCAAAAATTGGGGTTGCATCAATGAACGGTAAGTTTACTGTTAAAAATGTCATTGCCCCCAACGACTTGGTTTTTGATTTATCAAAAACCTATGATGATGTTTTGTCGGAGTGTAGTCAAAGAGAAAGCGGACAGGCAGACAGTCTGACTATTGAAAATTGTACTTTTTACGGCTCCAATATTGCATATGCCGGAGCAGTAAATTCTGTTATTTACAAAAATAACAAATTTTTGCTGACCGAAAACACAAATAACGGCGCAGACTCTTATCCTCTTTGGTATAAGTTTAATAATGCGATTAAAAACTTTGTTTTTGAGGGTAATACGGTAAAAGCACAGCGCGCGCTTAACCTTGCAAGGTTTTCTGAAAATTCGGAAATTATTGTCAATAACAATAGCTTTACCATTGCAAATACGGAAAATATAGCTAAGAGTGCCGCAATTATGCTTGCGGAAAATCACACCGCCGAACATCCCTATAAAGGCAACCTTACCTTTAACGGAAATACGGTTGACGCATACACCGCCGTGGTTGTATATGCTCCTAGCGAATATAACACAAACTTTAGCTTTAGCGCAAAAGATAACACCCTTTCGCAAAGCACAAAGCTCGTGGGTTATAACGAATGGAGCGGCACATTCAGCAACGAGGA
>URZD01000140.1 GCA_900552305.1 uncultured Eubacteriales bacterium | reverse complement strand
GGGAGCGGCCGGTGTACTTGCCGTTGGGTACCACCAGCGCGCCGGTGTTGCTCAGCTTCCCCTCGCCCCGGCGGAGGGCAGCCTCCGTCAGCTGGGCCGGGCCCAGGTTGCGGTAAACAGCGCTGGGGTTCAGGATCCCCAGTTTTTCCAGACCATAGGTTTCCATATCTGTTTCCTCCTGATCATGATCTGCCAACGCCATATTACCCGTCTCCGCCCGTCTTCGCAAGTCCCCTTATGCTGCACCCCGGCTCCCCGTCAGGAACGGGAGAGCCGGTGGGTCATGCGGTTCCCTCTCGGCGGCATATCCGCCGCTGCAATAAAAAGCTACAGGCAGCCGCGCAGGGACTGCTCGGCCCGTTGTATTTCGCTGATTTCTTCGGAAAGCCACGCACGGTTCCGCTGCACCATCGCGTTGTAATTTGAGCGCGTAAAGTACTCCTCCACAGACGGCGAGCCGTCCTTGCAGGGAAAAGTCAAAGGGCAGTCGGCATCTCTTGCGGGCAGCCAGAACTCCATGAGCGCCAGCAGCCCCTGCAGGGGATCGACGCTGAGCGTTTCGAGCAGCCGAGTCAGGCGGTACGCCCGCCATTTCCGCTTTTGCAGCGAAAGATCGCTCCCGTCAAGAGCGGCGAACCCTTTTATTTTTGCGTCCATGGCCTCGTAGTCATTTCCCTCGCAGAGGATGGAAACGATCCGATCCGTCTGCGGGCCTTCCTGCGTTAAGCAGAGATTGAGAAAGTCGAGAACTTCTTGTCGGGCCAGTTCTGCCGGAGTCCCACCGTCACCGTACAGACCAACAGCTATCAGCTTCCAGAAAATCTTCAGACCGATAGACCGCAAAAAAACAAGTGCATTCATAGTGTGTTCGGGCTCCTTTTTTATCACGGCGAGCGTGCGGGTAAGTTTCCCGTCAGTCCATAGCACCCAGCGCTTTCATTGCGGCGAAGAAGGGGTCGGCTTCGCCGTTGGGGTTTGCGGTTCGGGTCGCTTCAAAAACATACCACGGATACTCCAGATCGTGGACGAGGATCGGGATCGGCCGGCCGAATTTTTCCCGGATAAAGCCGCTCTCCTGCAGCGCCCTTGCCGCGGCGGCCGCCTGCGTGAGCAGCTCGTAATATCCGGCGGGGCCTTTGCCGATATAACGCATTTCGCTGTCGTAGCTGGCGGCCGGGTCTTCGTACCCGATGTTTTCCACACCGTTTTCCGCGTACCATGCAAAGAGCGTTTTCATGCCCTCGTCGTCCTCGTCGGCGAGGATGACCGGTGTTTCGTTCTGCCGCCAGAAGGCATAGTTCCACCGCTCTTCCGACAGCGCGCCCGCACCGGCGCAGTCGCTTTCCGTATTGTAACTCACGCAGAACTCCGTCACATTGGAGCGGCCACCGTATTCCTGCGCCGGATTGGCGGATACGAAAAACGAGATCGCATAAATGCCCTCCTCGTCCCACGAGGACAGAATGCCGCGCAGCTTTGTCTGAAGGTATGTCTGTAAGTTGGTCATTTGCGTACTCCTCGGCAAATTTTGTCCGCAACATCTGGCCGCTTTCGGAATATTTCGCACAGGCAGAATTCGCCGCGCTCCGACCAGTCGAAGCTGAGGTAGTATTTCATATACCGGAGCGCCGTTTCGGCGTCATCGAACAAGCCGTTCGGATTCAACGCGTTGAAATAGGCGAGAAACGCCGTCCCTTCCTTGTCGCAGCCGTGCCACCGGCAGATAAACAGGCAGTCATTGATGATGGAAAAGGCTCCGTTGATATCCGGCGCGTATGTTATATCAAATCCGCAGGACGAATATCCCGCGGGGGCTTCCGCGTCCGAGTCGTATACGCGGAACCAAATCACATCGCAGTTCTCCGTGGAAAAGAGCACATCGCGGAGGGCGAAGACCTCGCTTTCGGATCTCCGGCAGCTTTCCCGATAAAAATCATACTTCTGTGGCGCGGTTTCATACGACGGATTCCCGATCCCTGCGTACATCTTTTTCGGTGCATCTCCCTGCGGAAGTCCATACGGCTTAATGCCGGGCATCGCACGGAACCGCGGCAGCTCTTTCTGGTATACGTATTCGTATTTCTCCACGATACAGAAACCCGCGCTTATTTCCTCGTACGGCGCTTCTGTTATCACGTTTGTTTCATTGCAGCAATACAGCGTCATGTCCGAAGTCCTTTCCCGACCGGCACGGTGATGCAGCAAAGGCCCCCTCGGGCGAGGGGGCCTTTTTGTCAGAGTTTCTCGACAGCGTCGGCCATGCCGTCGAGCCAGTCGCCGGAGAAGACCTCCATGAGACCGCCGTCGGAGCAGGCGGCGAGACGCGGATCGATCGGGAGCTTGGCAACGTTGGGAATGCCGGGCAGCGCCGCGAGACCGTCGGCACGGCTCGCGCCGAAGATCTCATGCTTCGCGCCGCAGTCCGGGCAGACGTAATACGACATATTCTCCACGAGACCGACGACGTTTTTCTTCATCATCGCGGCCATGTTGACCGCCTTTTCCACGATCATGCCGACGAGCTCCTGCGGGCTCGCCACGACGATCACGCCGTCCACCGGCAGCGACTGGAACACCGTAAGCGGAACATCGCCCGTACCCGGCGGCATATCGACAAACATACAGTCAACATCGCCCCAAAGCACGTCCGTCCAGAACTGTTTTACTGTTCCGCCGATTACCGGGCCGCGCCATACAACCGGGTCTGTGTCGTTTTCAAGCAGCAAATTTACCGACATCAGCTTTGTGCCGGTCTTGCTGACGCACGGGAATATTCCTTTCTCGCTGCCCTGCGCCCTCTCGGTTATTCCGAACAGCTTCGGAATTGACGGACCCGTTATGTCCGCGTCAAGCACCGCGCAACCCAGGCCCTTTTTCTGCATTCCCGCAGCCAAAAGAGAGGTCACAAGCGATTTTCCTACGCCGCCCTTGCCGCTTACGATTCCTATTACCTTTTTGATTTTGCTCTTGGAGTTCATGGGCGCAAGAAGGCTTTCCGCCGTTCTTGACTCGCACGCCTCGCCGCAGCTTGAGCAGTCATGTGTACAGTTTTCACTCATATAATCATATCCCTTCGGAAAAAATTTTTAAAACGCGTCTATCGCGGCGCGGAGCTGGTCGTCGACCTCCTCGCGCGCGTTCTGAAGCGTATCGTACATTCTGTACTGGGTTGTTATGTCAAGCACGCCGTACGGGAACAGTCCCTCCGCCTTCTGATAGCTGTACACGGCGGTCTTAAGGTTTTCGTCATACACCCCGTTTATCTCGCCGACAAACAAACCTAGCTTTTCAAGCATTTTTTTTGCCATTTCAACCTCTGCGCCGCGGTCGCCCGCCATATATGCCTTTTTCAGCGAGAAGTTTTTGAATTCCGACATATCGATCGGTTTTGTTGTGTTCTCGACCGTTGCGTCTGGAGCAATACCCTGCTTGTGGATATTGTTTCCGAGCGGGGTGAGGTAATACGCGCTTGTATACTTCATCACGCTGCCGCGCGGCAGGTTTGCAATCGACTGTACCGTACCCTTGCCGAACGACCTTTTGCCGATTACCTTTGCGCGGTTGTTTTCCTTCAGCGCCGCGGTCAGTACCTCTGACGCGCTCGCACTTCTTTCGTTTATCAGAATAACCGTGTTATATTCCTTGCCTTTGCCGCTTGCGCGGTATTCACGGTTGAACACCGAATACTTGTGATCCTCGGTCGTAATCAGCGCGTCCTTTGGAAGGAACAAATCCGCAATTCCGACCGCCTGTGCAAGATAGCCGCCGCCGTTGTTGCGGAGGTCGATTATGATATTCTTTATTCCCGCCTTGTCCGCCTTGCCGAGAGCCTCGGTAAAATGCTCCAAAACCGTGTCGCTGAAGGTTGAAATTGAAATTTTTGCAATTTTCTTTCCGTCCTCCTCGATTTCCTCATACGAAACCGGGTTGGAAACAACCTCCTGTCTGACCAACGGGAACGAAAGCTCGCCTTCAACGCCCGAACGCTTTATGCGGACGTTGACCGTTGTACCCGCTATGCCGCGTATATGCTCCACCGCGGTGTCCAAATCCATGCCGTAAAGGTCGACGTCGTCCGCGCCGACAATTATGTCGCCGGGTCTGATTCCCGCCTTATCGGCGGGCGACCCTGCAACCGGCTGGGTAACTATTATGTTGCCGCCGCTTGAAATAACATTCACGCCTATGCCCACAATCTCGTCAGTCAGTTGGTCAAACAGCTTTTTTGACTCCGACTCGTTAAAGTAGACCGAATTTTCGTCAACCGATTCAAGCATCTTTTTCAGTATCGGCTCGTAAAGCTCCGGATTGCTTTCCAAAACCGTTTCCATAGCCTTTTTGTAAAGATACGCCTTGTCGACGTTCTCGTACCGTCCGTAAACGTCTATCGTCTCCGCAATTTTGTCTATTTCGTCCGCGGGGGCAGCCGTTTCTTCTGTCTGCTCCGTATTCTCGGTCTGTACCGTTTGCTCGGTCTGCTCAGTTTGCGCATCCGCTGCATTAACCGCAAACGGTGCTGCGAAGAGCGCTGCAATCAGCGCACAGCCGATTATTTTTTTGTAGATACTGTCAAACATAAATCTATCCTTTCTACAAATTTATTATATATAGTCATTCCGTACATATAAATGTGTTCCTAAAACTAAATACAAAGATATAACACCCTGTAACCCCGCTTGCATCTGCCGACAAGAACGGTCGCGCTTCTGTCAAGCAGATAGCCGTTTATCACGTCAAACGTGAGCTTTTTGCCGTCCTGTTCAAACATATTCACCTGATTTATTTTTACCGCTTTGTATTCAAGCGCCTGAGCGCCGGCATTGCCGTCGCTTATATTCATCGGCTTGACGTTTCTTAGTATAATCTCGCCGGTAGAGGTGTCGCAGACATAAACATTCGCCGTATAAAATTTATACTCGGTGTAAATACTGTCCGCGTCAACCGTCAGCGCCGCCGCAGAAAGCGGCATAGCAAGCATAAGCGCCGCCATAAATACGGAAATAACCGTCCTCTTAATTCCCATGCTGTGTGTCAAAAGCCTCCTTTGTCGAAATTTTGCCGTCCGCACCGCGAATTTTTTTGCAAACTTTGACTTTGCCGTATAGGTTTATTCGCGTTTGTGCCGCTTTCTTAAAATTACATTTTTTCGGGAGCGTCAATTTTCAGCATTTTAAGCACGCCCTCTATAACAATTCTTGTGCAGTCAACCAGTTTAAGCCTTGCGTCCATAAGCTCCTCGTCCTCCGCCTTAACGCGGCATGAGTTATAGAACGAGTGGAACGCTGTTGCAAGCTCGGTCACATACCTTGTGAGCCGTGCCGGCTCGCGGCTCTCCGCCGACATTCTGATTTCCTCCGGCAGCTCCGCGAGTTTACCGAGCAGCTCCAGCTCCGCAGGCTCTGTCAAAAGCTCCGCACGGATTTCGCCGAATTTCTTTACCTTTATTCCCTCGCCGCCGAGTACGCGCAGTATACTGCAAATTCTTGCATGGGCGTACTGAACATAATAAACCGGATTGTCGCTTTCCTGCTTTACCGCAAGGTCAAGGTCAAAGTCAATGTGACTGCCCGCCGTACGCATATTAAACAGGAATCTTGCCGCGTCTATGCTTACGTCCTCCAAAAGGTCGGTAAGGGTTATCGCTTTTCCCGTCCTCTTTGACATTCTTACGACCTCGCCGTCACGCGTAAGGCGCACAAGCTGCATAAGAACAACCTCGAACTTGGACGAATCGATTCCTGCCGCCTCAAGCGCCGCCTTC